>JAMCRM010000127.1 GCA_023380575.1 Acidobacteriota bacterium
TTGAGTGACACGCTTGGCCAGAGGAAGATCTCCCCACAGCGTAAACCGCTCGAACCTCCCGCCGCAGAGCGCTTATTTTTGCAAGTCCCTCTTTAGCTCCGCAGTCCCCGCCATTGCGGGGCATCCGCAGCCGGATTGATACAGTGAATTTCAGATTCAGGACACTGGCCATATAGGGTTTGCACGCCCTAAACTCCGCTGATATGCTCAGTTAGAGCGCTGTCCGCGTGCGCCTTCCTGAAAAACCATGCGATACCGGTCTATTTATACCCTGGCCTGTGCGGCGATGCTGACCGCCGTGCCGGCTTCGTCCCAGATCACTTTGAACCCGAATCCTTCGCGCGTCCTGGGGCACCCGCAACTGGCGGTGGCCACCGCCAGTCCGAACCTGGTGGAAGGGCGCGAACTGTACACGCCGCAGGGGGTGGCTGTAGATAGCTCGGCCAATCCGCCCATTCTTTATGTCAGCGATACGGGAAACAATCGAGTGCTGGTATGGAAGAACGCGGCCGGGTTCGCGAACGGCGCGCCCGCGGACCTGATTATCGGCCAGAAGGACCGCTATTCCACCTTTGCGCAAGGCCCCGGCGCCACCTTTAACGTGGGGCTGAGCAGCCCCACGGGCCTGGCGGTAAAAGACGGCGACCTCTACGTGGCGGACACGGGAAACAACCGCATTCTGCGTTTTCCCAAACCGGCGGCCCAGACCGATCAGTTCCCGGACCTGGTGATCGGTCAGCCAAATTTCACCTCGCGCCAGCCCAACCAGGGCGGCACCCTCAACGAGAAGACGCTCTACCTGGCATCCTCCAGTTCGGTTTTCCGTGCTTCCCTGGCCTTCGATGCTTCGGGCAACCTTTATGTAACCGATCCCGGCAACAGTCGCGTTCTGAGCTACCCGGCTTCCGCCCTCACTACCGGCAACAACGGACCCGCCGCCACCCTGGTTCTCGGGCAGGTGGATTTCGTTTCCGTAGCCACGCCCGGCCTCCCCGCTTCACTCGCCGGGCAGCAGTCCAAGGGCCGGTTGCAGGTTCCCGCCGGTCTCGCCCTGGATGCAGCCGGACGTTTGTACGTCTCCGACGCGCTGTCCCGTGTGCTGGTATTCCTGCCGCCTTTCCACAGCGGCATGTTGGCCGCGCGTGTGATGGGAGCGGTGGTGCTCAAACCCGGGCAGACGATCACGGTCAACGATCCCCTCTATACGCGCACGTCGTTCGCCGATCCGGAGTCCATTTTCATGGTGCCGGGCAGCGGTCCCGGGGTGGTGGACACCGCCTGGAGCCGCATTCTCTTGTTTGATCCTTTCGAATCCTGGCCCGACGAAAGCGTGGCCTATTCCCCGCAAGCCCGCGCCGTGGTGGGGCAGAACAATGACTTCACGGCGCGCACTTCCAACAACGGCCAACCGGAACCCTCCGAAGCCACCTTCTCCTCGCCGGTCGGCGCGGCAATGGGCAATAACGAACTGTACGTGGCGGATTCCAGCAATAACCGGGTGCTGGTCATGCCCGCTCTCGGCGCCGGGTTCGCCCCCGCCGCGCGCGTGGCAGGCCAGGGTTGCCGGCCGGACGACGCGCAGTGCCCCGCGGGTGTTTCGCCTTTTACTTTCCGCAGCGCGAACCTGATCGAGGGGCGGGAGTTCGCTTTCGCCGCCCAAACCTCATCCGGGTTTCTGGCCGAAGCGGCTGTGGCCGTGGACTACAGTTCCGATGTCCCTCATCTCTATGTGGCCGACCCTTTCAATAACCGCGTGCTCGGCTTCCTGGATGCCCGCAAGGTAAGGCCGGGCGACCGGGCCGATCTCGTCATCGGCCAGCCCGACATGTTCCGGTCTGTCTGCAACTACCCCACCGGCGACGTGAGTAAGCCCAACTCCTCCGGCCTGTGCTTCTCGCGCGTGCAGCCTAACAACAGCATTGTCGCCGGCGCCGCCCTGGCCCTCGATCCGCAAGGCAACCTGTACGTGGCCGATACGGGGAACGGGAGGGTGCTGCGTTTCCCGCAGCCTTTCGCGCACCCCGGTCTCCTGCCGCAAGCCGACCTGGTTCTGGGGCAGACCAGTTTCTACTCCAACATCTTCGACCCTTCCTCCCGTACCATGTCGGCGCCGTCCGGGGTGGCCTACTCTGCCGATAACGGGCTGCTGGTTTCCGACCAGGTGCACAACCGCGTGCTGTTCTTCTCCAATGCCGGCGGCGGGTTCAGCAGCGGGATGGCCGCCTTCAAGGTGCTGGGCCAGCCTAATTTCACTTCCGTGGGCCGCTCCACATCGGGAAGCGCCGAAGACAACCGCATGTTCGCGCCTCACCACGTGGCCTTCGATAGCAGCGGGTTGCCTTATGTCGCCGATACCGGAAACAACCGTGTGCTGATTTTCGACTGGATCGGCAACCTGCCCGTTGCGGACGCCCGCGCCGTGGTGACTCTCTCCGGCGTTTCAAGCCCGCACGGCATTTATGTAAGCCCGCAGACGGGCGAGATCTGGGTTACCGATACGGGCAACAGCCGCAGCGCGCGCTACCCGCGCTTCGACCAGCTCGCCCTGAACAGTTACCAGGCCAACGCCACCATACCGGGGGCGTATTCGACGTTGGCCGTCGCCCAGGATCAATACGGGAATCTGTACGTGGCCGACGCCACCAACCGTGTTGCCATCCACTATTCCGGCCTGGCCAGCACCAATGGAGCGCACTTCCTGGTGCGGCCGCTGGCGCCCGGCGTGATTGCCTCGCTGTGGCCTCTGGGAGCGCCATTCGGGACCGAGACCAAAACATTCAGCGATCTGCCCAACCCGCTTCCCATGCCCACGGAACTGGCCGACATACAAGTGCTCGTCAACGAAGTGGCGGCCCCGCTCTATTTTGTCTCGCCCGGGCAAATCAACCTGATGGTGCCTACCGGCGCCCCCACCACCGGCACCGCGGAGTTCCAGGTGATCCGTAAATCGACGGGGGAGATCCTGGCCAGCTCCACACTGCCCATGAACGTAGCGGCGCCCGGCCTGTTCACGGCCAATAACAACGGTACGGGACAGGTAATGGCCCTGAACGAGGACAATACGGTCAATTCGGCGGTCAACCGGGCTGCCCGCGGCAGCATTATTCAACTGTTCGGGACCGGCCAGGGAGCCGTGACGGGCGGGCCGGCGGACGGCGAAGCGGCCGAGGGCCTGATTCTTACGCCGGAAAGCCCGCGTGTGATCGTCGGCACCTGCTATGTGGATGACGAAGCCTGCACCGGGGAAGCCGGACCGCACGTCTCCTATTCCGGACTGGCGCCCGGGCTGGTGGGAGTCTGGCAGATCAATGTGAAGATCCCCATGTCCACCGCGCCCGACAACAGCGTAGTAGTGGTGGTGGTGTACAAGGGAATTCCCAGCAACGGCAACGACCCGCAGCACGTGCGCACCACGATCGCGGTCAAGCAATAGAGGCCGCAAACTGGGCTACCGCCTCTTGCGCTTGGAGGCGTACATATCGCGGTCGGCTTCGTCCAGCACCTCGCGCAGGGGGCGGCCGGCCGATTCCGCGGTTCCCCAACTGAAGGAGATTGGCAGCATGCCGTGGCCGCGCACGCGGAAGGCGCGCAGGCGGGTGGCGATCTCCTGCATGCGGGTGCGCGCCACCTCGCGGTTCTGGTTGTGGAACAGGACCACGAACTCGTCGCCGCCCCAGCGGAACGCCTCGTCTTCGGGCCGGATGGAGGCGCGCAGCAGGTGCCCGATATTGCGCAGGATTTCGTCGCCGGCCAGATGGCCGTAGCGGTCGTTGATCTCCTTGAAGTCGTCCATGTCGCAGACCACCGCCACACCCTGGAAGGAGCCGGCGTCCTCCATGCGTTTGGAGAGCGCGCTTTGATTGAGCAGACCGGTCAAGCGGTCCAGGTCGAGCCGCTGCGCGACTTCGCGCCGCAAACGGTCCAGTTCGGAGCCGATCTCGCGGATGCGGTCGTGTTGATTCTCGATCCACATGGCCAGCGCCGGGGAGGCAAACACGGTGTTTAGCGCGAAATCCAGGTACATGCTGTAGGGCAGGCTGCGAACCCATGGCGAGGGAATGCCGGGGCGGATGGAGTACACGAAAAGCCCGGCGCGCAGGAAGAATGCCACGGCCAGGCAAAGCAGCGAGAAGCGGAAGAGGCGCCCGCCCAGCCCGGCCCCGCGGATGCTGCTGTAGTTGTACACATACAGGCCGCCCAGGATGACGGCGTGCAAGGCGTGAAACGTCTCCGGCCGCCCGCGCGCGCCATACATGCACAGCACCGACAGGAACACCGGAAAGCACGACGCAATCATGAGAGAGACGCGCCAGTTGCGGATCACGCCGGAGAACCCGGCGCGCGCCGCGGCAACCAGCAGCACGGCAAACAGGAATTCGAGGAAGGCGTAGAAAACCAGCCAGACCGCGGCGCCCCGCGCCAGGAACTCCGAGCCCATCACGATGGCCACGGACTCCACGGCCCACGCAATACTCCACAGCCCGAAATAGACGATTCCGGACTGCCTCCACAGAAACAGGAACACCAGGCAGAAAAGCAGCGATCCGGTGGACTGAATCCACACCGACAGCGTGCCGGTGTTCAGGTCTGCCAGGCTCATCTCACGCGGCGCACGGTTCGTGCGCGGCTGGTTTCAGCTCTAATCCCCACATACCGTGTGCCGGCGGACCTCCGTGGCTTTGCCGGTACTCTCATCCACTGTCACGAGAACGGAGTGCATTTCGGGCTTTCCCCGCGCAGTCTCCATGCGCACGGGAAGCGATGTCAAGAAGCGTTCGAAGATGATCTCCTTGCGCACCCCGATGACGGAATCATACGGCCCCGTCATGCCCGCATCGGTCTGGTAAGCGGTGCCTCCGGGCAGGATGCGGGTGTCGGCCGTGGGCACGTGCGTATGGGTTCCCACGACGGCGGAAACCCGCCCGTCCAGATAGAATCCCAAGGCCATTTTCTCGCTGGTCAGTTCGGCGTGAAAATCGACGAAGCGGACTTTTACGGCCGGGTCGAGTGCGCCTATGATCCCGTCGGCCATGCGAAAGGGACACCGGGTTGCCGGCATATAGGTACGGCCCTGCAAGTTTATCACGGCGCAGGGGACGCCGTTAGCGGCCTCCACGGTGATCACCCCTTTCCCCGGGGTTTCATCGGGATAATTGGCGGGCCGCAGCAGCCGCGGCTGCCGCCTCAGGTAATCGTAGACTTCCCGCTTATCCCAGACGTGGTTGCCGGTAGTGAGTACGTCCAGCCCCAGGGACAGCAGTTCCTCGGCGATAGACGGGGTAATGCCGAAGCCACCGGCGGCGTTCTCGGCGTTGGCAATGGCCAGGTCCACCCCCTGCGTCTCGCGAATATCGCGCAGGTGGTCCGCCAGAATGCGGCGGCCCGGCGAGGCATAAATATCCCCCACAAATAAAAGTTTGGTCACTACTTTGTCATGGTAACAGCGGCTGGCGGAAAAACACGAACTCCTCCACCGGCCGGCCGCCGATCAGATGCTCCTGAATGATACGCTCCAGCACTTCCGGGGTCGCCGAGTGATACCAGGTCCCTTCGGGATAGACCACCGCGATGGGACCCTGTCGGCAGATGCGGAGACAGTTCGCCTTGGTGCGATACACGTCATCCAGCTTGAGTTCGGCCAGCCTCTTTTTGAGGTAGTTCCAGGAGGCCAGCCCCACCGCCCGCGCGGCGCACTTGGGTTCGGTCTGGTCGGCGCAGAGAAAGATGTGGCGGCGAAGCTCCCCGATATGCAGGCTTCGGGCGATGGAGACCAGTTGCTCGCGATCCTCCGGCACGTTACTGCGAATTACCGGCCGCGGAGCAGAGCGGCTGCAAAATGGTTTTGATCTCGCGCCAGATCTCTTCCGGAGCGCGATTGCCGTCCACGGTGTGGGCGCCCCGCCGCGCGTAGTAGTCCACCACCGGGCCGGTAGCCTTGGCATAGGCTTCCAGCCGCCTGGTGATCACCTCTTCGGTGTCATCGGCACGGCGGATGACGGGTGCGCCGTCGTGGTCGCAGATGCCCTCCCGGCGAGGGGGTTGCGAGACTACGTTGTAGATCCTGCCGCACTGCGGGCACTGCCGCCGCGAGGTGATACGGGCCAGGATGGCCGAGGCCGGCACATCGATATGGATAGCGATCAGGCGGTCCATGCCGCGCGCGGAGAGCAGCCCGGAGAGGTATTCGGCCTGGGGTAGCGTGCGCGGATAGCCGTCCAGCAGGAAACCGGAAGCGCAATCGGGCTGGGCCAGGCGGTTGGCCACCATGGGATTGATCAGGTCGTCCCCCACCAACTCGCCGGCCGCTATAATGGCGCTGGCAGCCTTCCCCAGCTCGGTGCCGGAGGATCGCGAGCAACTGGTCTCCATCGCCCGAAGCCTGCATATCGGGGAGCTTCGCCGCCACATCTTTCTC
>JAMCRM010000128.1:0-4460 GCA_023380575.1 Acidobacteriota bacterium
CTGACGTAGCCGTGAGACGCTTCACATTCTGCTGAAGTGACGCACTGGCGCAAGCCGGCGCAGCGATTATCCGTATAGATTACAGGAAGCGGTCGAACCACTCCACCATCTTCCGCTTCATGTCGTCGTTGTACACGTGCCCCGTCTCGGGATAGATCACGCTGCGAAACGCTTGCGGTTTGCCATACAGCGCGTAGAAACGGTTGAGAATGGTTTCCAGCTTGCGCATGCCTTCCGGCGGGGAGCCGGCGTCGCGGTCGCCTGTGAGCGCCAGGAAGGGACGCGGAGCCAGCAGCGCCATCACGCCCTCGCTATCGAAGTGTTTCAGCAGCCCCCAGGTGAAGTAATAGATGCCGTGGGCGCGCAGCGCGCGCGTGGCCACCAGGTCCTCGTAGCGCGTGAAGCAGGCCACCGCCACCACAGCCTTAATGCGCTCGTCGATGGCCCCCAGCCACCAGGAGCGCGTGCTCCCCATACTCATGCCCTGCGCGCCGATGCGTTGCGGGTCCACTTCCGGGCGCGACGCCAGGTAGTCCAGCGCCATCTGCTCGTCGCGCAGCATCATGCCCCAAAGGGTGCGGCCCATCCACATGTTCAGCTTGAACAGAGACCACTCCTGATCGGCGCCGCGGGCCATTTTTTCCAACTCGCCGGCGGGTCCCATGCCCTTGCGCTCGCCGTTGAAGTAGTTGTCGATGCCCAGCACCACGTAGCCGCGGCGCGCCAGCAGTTCGGCCACGTTCTGCGAGCTCGGGGCGTAGCCGAACATGTTGTCCTTGCTGCTGCTATGGCCGTGCATTGTGAGGATGGCCGGCAGCCTGCCTTTGCGATTTTCGGGTATGGCGATGTAGCCGGGCACTTCCGAATCGATTTCGTTATCGAAAACGAATTTTTCGATGCGGTAGCCTTCCCGCCGGTCCACCGACACCACGTGCACTTTGGGCCTGGCGGGACGCGGCGGAATCTCTCCCAGGCTGGCCGTCACGATGGCCTTCACCTTGGCGCGGCGGGCCTGCCATTCCGCCAGGCCGGCCGGGATTTCCAGCCGCCCGGCGCGCAGGTTGCGATAACGGGATGGCACCCCTTCCCAGGGTGTTTGCAGCGGCGCGGGCGGCGCCTGCAGCAGCAGCGCGATGAGTGTGATCAGCCCCACCGGGCTATGTTACACCAGCACGGGGTCTTCCGTCTTCACGGATCCGCACTTGCCGCAACCGTTGCTCCCATTCACCGGCTTCGCCACAACCAGCTTGCCTTCCCTGGGTGTTTGCAGCGGAACCGAGAACTGCTTCTCGATGCGCTCGCGGAAGCAGGGGCCGGAGTTGTAGGTGCAGAACGGATAGATGCGGCCGTTGGGCGCCGCGTAGTGGATCAGGCAGCGTTTCACCCGCTCCACATCGTAGTTGTAGGAATCCATGAAGTGCATTCCCGCAACCATCAGGGTCTTGTAGGTGAAGCCTTCTTCTTCCTTGTTGCCGCGGCCGTAGCGCTTGTCCGTCATGCCCTGCAGGGTTTGCAGGAACAGGTTGAAGGTGAGCCCTTCGGGAGCGCGGTCCTGGTGGAAGTGCCGCCGCAGCGAGTTCCAGGCGGAGAGCTTGGAGAAGAACTTGATCTTCCTGGGGGCAGCCTTGCGGGCCAGTATTTCCATATCCTGGAGCATCGGACCGACGTCGATGAATTTGGTCACCGGCGTAGCGTTCTTATGCTTGTCCACGAACATGTAGGTGCCCACGGAGCAGTGCGGGTGGCAGCTCAGATGGGTGGTCTTCTCACCCCGCAGCGCGCTGATCAGCTTGGAGAACGGCGTCACGCAGGAGAGCGGGAACCAGTCTTCATAGGGATCGGCCACGCCCGTCTGCCGCTGCATGGCGTGGGCGAAATCGGAGAGCGTGAAACGCTTGGCTTCCAGTTCTTTGCGCGCGATGCGCCCGGTGAAGGCCACGGGCTGGAAACTGATCCCGCTGATGCACTCAATGTTTTCGCAGGCCACGCGGAAAATGTCGCCGATCTGGTGGTCGTTGACACCCTTGACGATGGTGGGCACGAAAACGATCTTCAGTCCGGCCTTCTTGACGTTCTCGATGCACTTCATCTTCAGGTCCATCAGCGCGCGGCCGCGGGTGCGCAGGTAGACGTCGTCGGTCACGCCGTCGAACTGAAGGTAGAGCGTGTGCAGGCCGGCTTCCTTGGCGCGCTCGGCGAATTCCAGATCCTGGAACGTGATCCCGTTGGTGGCAATCTGCAGGTGGGAGAAGCCCATGTCCTTGGCCATCCGCAGAATCTCGAAGAAATGCGGGTGGATGGTGGGCTCGCCGCCGGAAAACTGGACGATGCGTCCGGCCACCGGCTTTTCCTCCCTCAGCGCCCGCAACATGCCGCGGATCTGCTCCACACTGGGTTCGTAGACGTACCCCTGGACGTTGGCGTTGGCGAAACACACCGGGCAGGTCAGATTGCAGCGGTTGGTAAGGTCCACGTTGGCCAGGCCGGTGTGGCTGGTGTGCAGGTTGCACAGGCCGCAATCGTCCGGGCAGACCTTGGCATCGGTAACAGCCGGATTCGTCAGGCCGCGCTCGTCGCCAAACTGCCACTGCTCCATTCTCAGGTACATCTTCGCATCGGAGAAAACCATGTCCCGAAACGGACCGTGCTGGGAGCAGCTTTTCTCCATCACCACGCGCCCGTTTTCCTCGAAGATGCGTGCCTCGATCAAGGCATTGCATTCCGGACACAAAGACTGTGTGGTCTTGGGAAGCCCGGTGCTGATGGGGGCGATGGGTGAGCCCGTAAATGTAGTTTCGGGCTGGATTACCTGGAATGGGGCGGCCATGTTTCGGATTGTAGGCAAGTGCCCCCGGGTTCACCATGGACCGGGGTTTAACGGCGCATTTTCCCGGTCGTACGGCGAGTATAGGGGGGCGAATGGCAGCGGGTTTGCACCACTCTCGGCAGAGTATGTTTGAACGGCCGCATAGACTCGCCCGTGCGGTGCGGGCCACCAACATCGACGACGACGAACGTCCGCGTTTTCCTGACGATACGGAACTGCCGGCGGGAATCGAATTCGTCGTTAAACAGCGCCGCCACTCCTGGCCGCCGCACCCCGATACTGAGCTTTTTTACACCATCGAGACACGCGGGGCGCGCTATAACGTGGCTGCCGACGACCTGGAACCGGCGATGGAGACATAGCCCCTGGACGCGTGCGGCGGTACACTGCGAATAGTGCGTTATTTTTGCGTTTTCTTCGCGCTTCTTGGGGTAGGTGCGGCAGCAGAGCCGGATGCGCTTGCCATCTCGGCAAATATTCAGTCCCGCCATCTCCCGTACGGAACCATTCTCGATCCGGTGCTTTCGTCCACCGGCGAAGTCCGCAGCTACACCCGGTGCGGCGATTCGGCCATCTGGACCGGGCATTACCTTGCAGCCGAATCTTACCGTTACGCCGTTACGGGCTCCGCCGAAGCGCTGGAAGCCGCCCGCGCGGCGCTGGACGGATTGCGCGGACTGGTGGACGTGACCGGCTCCGACTTGCTGGCGCGCTGCGCCTTTCCCGCCGATTCCCCCTATGCCGCCGACCTCACCAGCGAGGAGCGCCATAACGGCATTTATCCCGGTATCCTCAAGGACACAAACTACTTGTGGGTTGGCAACACCTCCCGCGACCAGTACAGCGGAGTATTTTTCGGGCTGATTTCGGCCTACGACCTGGCGCCGCCTCTGCGGGATGCCGCGCGCGGCCTCGCCGGCCGCCTCATGGAATCCCTCATGGGCCACGCCTGGATGGTCATGATGCCGGACCACGGCGTTTCCGCAATGTTTGCGGCGCGGCCGGACCAGGAGTTGACCTTCCTCGCCATCGCCCGGCACATGGACAACCGCCGCTTCGGCTCCGCCTACAAGGTAATGCGGTTCTGGAGCGCCATGCTGGCCGCCGTTCCCATCGCCGCCGACGTGATCGACGATCACGAATCCTACTTCAAGTTCAACCTCGACACCATCAACCTGTTCAGCCTGGTACGCCTGGAAGACAGCGGATTCTGGCGGGGCTGCTACCTGCGCGCTTACGACCTTCTGCGGCGCACCACGGACAACCACGGCAACGCGCACTTCAACATGATCGACCGCGCGCTGAAAGGACCCGATGCAGCACGCGACCGGGAGACTGCCGCGCTGCTCGATGCCTGGCTGCTCCGCCCGCGCACCGACGGCCGGGTGGACTGGCGCGGGCAGGTGCCCTCCTGCGGGGACGACCGCGCCTGCCAGCCGCTGCCGGTCCAGGACCGCGTCCGCACGGACTTTCTGTGGCAGCGCAGCCCGTTTCAACTTTACGGCGGCGGGGAGGGCAATATTGAAAGCGCTGCCATCGATTACATTCTGCCGTACTGGATGGCGCGCTATTACGGAGTGTTGGACAGATCAGAATCGGGCCAAGCCGCAAGGCGGAAGCCACGCCGCGGATC
>JAMCRM010000128.1:4470-9134 GCA_023380575.1 Acidobacteriota bacterium
GTACCCGAAAGAGGGCTGCGCGACTTCGTAGTGGACTTTCTCGAGTTGCCTTCGCAAATCATGCAGAACTTCACCTCGCCGCCGGACCCTACAGGTCGCGGATGTTAGATGTGCGGCGCGTACTGCGGCATGCTGGCGTGCGGCTCCGGCATGGCCCTTGTACGTCCTGTCGAGAATAGACACTGCCGGTGCGCAGGGTCCCGCCTCAAGTGGGTTCGTTGCCATTGAGGATTGCGGGATTATCTGCCAGCGTGCTCAGTTTCCGCAATGGCCGTCTATCAATAGCCATGCCTGTGGCTTATCATGGCGCTTAGTGATGACTGCGATGTTGCGGCTCTGCTGTCGCCGCCCGATATTCCCCATTACTTGGCAGGCATCAGGCCGGAGCGCCGCAGCAGTGCATCGGGGTCGGGATCTCGGCCCATGAAGTCGCGGAAGAGCACGGCGGCGTCGGCGGAGTTGCCGCGCTCCAGGATCTTTTTGCGGAACTCCATGCCGGTCTTTGGGTTCAGCACGCCTTCTTTCTCGAAGCGGCTGAAGGCGTCAGCTTCCAGTACCTCTGCCCATTTATAGGAGTAGTAGCCGGACGAATAACCACGGGTGAATAGGTGCAGGAAGCTGGTGACCATCGAGTACCCTTCGGGCAGTGGCGCACTTGCGAAACGCTGCATGATGGGCCGCGTGTAGGCCGACGGGTCAGGGTTGCGCACGGGGTCGTAGACGGTGTGGAGCGCGAGATCCACGGTCGACAGGCCCACTTGGCCCATTTGAGCACCCGCCGCGCCGAAGTTCCGGGCAGCGAGCATGCGCTTAAACATCTCGTCCGGAATGCGCTCGCCGGTCTGGTAGTGCCGCGCAAACAGATCCAGGCACTCGCGTCGCCAGGTGAAGTTCTGCATGATTTGCGAAGGCAACTCGAGAAAGTCCACTACGAAGTCGCGCAGCCCTCTTTCGGGTACGCGATTGAGCAGCCCGGCCATGAGGTGGCCGAACTCGTGGAAGAGCGTGTTGACTTCGCGGTGCGTGAGCAGGGCGGGCCGGCCGCCGGCCGGGGGCGTCACATTGCCGACGATAACGCCGACCTTAGGAAGCGCCGAAGAGACGGGAGGGTACGTACCACCCCAGGCGCCAGCAAGCTTGTTCGAGCGCGCGTAAAAGTCTGCGTAAAAATAGCCCAGAATCCTGTCGTCGGCGTCGCGGACCTCGAAGTATTCCACCGCCGGGTTCCACACCGGCGCGCCGGCCACCTTGGAGAACTTCACGCCGTAGAGCTTCCCGGCTATTTCGAACAGCCCTTTGAGAACGCTGTCGAAGGGGAAATAGGCGCGCAGCGCTTCGGCGTCCAGCGCGTAGCGCTCGCGGCGCAGTTTCTCGGCGTAGTAACCCCGGTCCCAGGGAGCGAGCGGCGGCGCTTGCTGGCCCTCCAGCCCGCGGCGGAAAGACAGCAACTCCTCGTTTTCACGTTGAAACGCCGGGCGGGTCCTGGTTTCCAGCGCCGCCAGGAACTCCTGCACTTTCGCCGCCGAGCCCGCCATGCGCTCTTCCGTCTGAAAGTCAGCCCAGGTGCTGTAGCCGAGCAGTTTGGCGCGCTCGCGCCGCAGTTCGATGATGCGGCGGATGATGGTGTCGAGGTTGACCTGACGGTTGTCTTGGGCGCCTCCGGAGGCCACTGTGGCCTGAGCGCGATAAACCTTCTCGCGGAGCGCGGCATCGTCCATGTAGCGCACGGCCTGTATACTGGGAGCCTGCAATGTGAAGCGCCAGCCTTCCACACCTTTCTCCCGGGCGGCCTGCCGGGCCGCAATGCGCGCGGTCGCGGGGAGCCCGGCCAGTTTCACTTCATCCGTGATCACCAGTTCGAAAGCGTTGGTGGACTCCAGCACATTATCGCCGACGGTCCTGCTCAGCGTCGCTAGTTCGACGCTCATCTCGCGCAACCGCTTTTTCGAGGCATCATTGAGATCCGCGCCGTTGCGCCGGAAGCGCCTGAGCGTAAGTTCCAGCAGCCGCCTCCGGTTGCCGGCAAGCGATTTCGCTTCTTTCGTCGCGGCATATTGCTTGATCTTCGCCCAGACCCGCGGGTCGAGTTCAACGCCGCTCCGGAAGGCCGTCACCAGCGGCATTACCTGCGCCAGCGCTGCCCGCATCTCCGGCGTCGATGTCACCATGCCCAGGTGCGTGGCGATCATCATGGAGCGATAAAGCGGTTCGCCGACCTCGTCCAGCGCTAGAACGGCGTTCTCAAACGTCAGCGGTTCCGCGGAGGAGACGTAGGCATCCAGCTGCTTCTTCGCCGTTTCCATCAACTGTCGCGCCGCCGGGACAACGTGTTCCGCTTTGATGCGGTCGAACGGAACTGGCAGAGTGGTTTCGAGTAGCGGGTTGGTGCTCTGGGGCGCCGCCGGGCCGCAAAGCACAAACATTAGGAAACAGCCTGAAAGGACACGTTTCATAAAGACCTCCATCAGGACGCCGTAGATTCGTGTGTGAGCGTGCCTCCGTAATCGAGCGCGGCAGAAATCCGCGGCTTAGATCAGAAGGGCCAATTTGGCTCGCTTGAAATCGCAATGCGTGTCAGCGGTTGCTCCGCCCTACGCGCCCGCGAGAAGCCCTTACAATCCGGGCCGATTAAAGAGAGCCAAGCTACTCCTTACCTCGGCCTCGACTGGGTCAGTCCCCGGAGAGAGATCTGCCCAAAGGATTCGTTTTGGCCTTCCGGCCGGAACCAGTATACATCCGCTGCCGAGCGTGGTGAAGGGCGGACTTGCCGCAAATGGGTCATGAACGAAACTGCCGAGAGCGGCCCACCCTGAAACGCCTCACCGGTTCGCGGGACGTGACCGGGCAGGTCGAATGAATAGCGGAAGCCGTTGATCTCGATTCGGCTCCAGCTCGGACAACTCGCCCGATAAATCGAAACATCCGCCGTACACGGCAAGTCCGGTGGTGTCCTTGCCGATTCGTCATTCCCGCAGCTGTCGTAGGTGCAGATGCTCGCACGTCCTGGTATATGGCATTACCGTCCACTGTCCGTCAGCTCGACGGCATCCAGCGCACTGCGGGCAGCCCACGGCGCGCCCTTCGGGAACTGCGGTATTTATTTCTTGGTTTTCAGCTTTTCGCGCTGCTCGCGCAGCACGGCCTTGCGGCTCAGCTTGATCTTGTTGCCTTCGATGGCCAGCACCTTCACCAGGATCTGGTCGCCTTCCTTCAGCTCGTCGCGCACTTCGCGCACACGGTTCTCGGCGATCTCGCTGATGTGCAGCAGGCCATCGGTGCCCGGGAAGATCTCCACGAAGGCGCCGAAATCCACCAGCCGCACCACCTTGCCCAGATAGGTTTTGCCCACCTCGGCGGTCGCGGTGATGTCGCCGATCATGCGCAGCGCTTTGCTGGCGCTGGTTTCGTCGGCGGAAGCCACGTGGACCGTGCCGTCGTCTTCGACGTCGATTTTGACGCCGGTCTGATCGATGATGCCGCGGATCACCTTGCCTCCCGGCCCGATCAGATCGCGGATCTTATCGGTGGGGATGTTCACGGTGTAGATGCGCGGCGCGTACTGCGACATGCTGGCGCGCGGTTCCGGAATGGCCTCGTACATCTTATCGAGAATGAAGAGGCGGCCGCGGCGCGCCTGCTCCAGCGCTTCCTTCATGATGGCCGTGGTCACGTTGGTGACCTTGATGTCCATCTGCAGCGCGGTGACGCCGTCGCGCGTGCCCGCCACCTTGAAGTCCATGTCGCCGTAATGGTCCTCGGCGCCGGCAATGTCGGTCAGGACGGCGTATTGATCGCCTTCCTTCACCAGCCCCATGGCCACGCCCCCGATATGCGCGCCCACAGGCACGCCGGCGTCCATCAGAGCCAGCGACGCGCCGCACACGGTGGCCTGCGAACTCGAACCGTTCGATTCGAGAATGTCGCTCACCACGCGCAGGGTGTACGGGAACGCCGACTCCTCCGGGATCATCGGCAAAATGGCGCGCTCGGCGAGGGCCCCGTGGCCGATTTCACGGCGCCCCGGTCCGCGCATGAAGCCGACCTCGCCCACGCTGAACGGCGGGAAGTTATAGTGCAGCATGAACCGCTTGGTGGCCTCGCCGGGCTCCAGCAGTTCGATGCGCTGCTCGTCTTCCTTGGTGCCCAGGGTGATGGTGACCAGCGCCTGCGTCTCGCCGCGCGTGAACAAGGCCGAACCGTGGGTCCGCGGCAGCAGCCCGCACTCGATGCTGATGGGCCGGATTTCGTCGAAGGCGCGTCCGTCCGGGCGGCGATGGTTGTTCAGAATCTCATCACGGAAGATACGCTCCTTCAGAGCGTCGAAGCACTTGCCGGCTTCCTCCTGCTGCTCTTCCGCGAACTCCGCGACCATCTTTTCCCGCAGTTGGTTGACCCGCGTATAGCTTTCGAGCTTGGGGTACTTCTGCGTGTTCAGAGCGTCGGTGAGTTCCTTGCGGCACTTCGCCTCCACCTGCGAGTAGATCTCCGCGTCGCGCACGGGAGGGGCGAAGGGCATCTTGGTCTTGCCCACTTTGGCGGCAAGTTCCTTGATGGCCCGGGCGATTTTCCGGCAACATTCGTGGCCGAACTCGATAGCGCCGAGCACTTCGGCTTCGGTGACCTGCTGCGCCCCGGCTTCCACCATGACGATACCGTCTTCCCGA
>JAMCRM010000129.1:0-4111 GCA_023380575.1 Acidobacteriota bacterium
TTTCAAATACCGCGAAATCGCCGCGCAACTCGGCATCAGTCCGAATTCCGTCAACGTTCTATTGGCGCGAGCGTTGCGGAAACTCCAGGCATTCGTCAAAGGGCCGGCGGAATCGCCGGCGCTGGTCAGGCGGAAGAGAGATGATCCGAAAACACTGCAGTGACGAGCGGCTCCTGGCGCACCTGGACGGCGAACTCTCTACAGTGGCGAAGTTTTCCGTCGAACGGCATCTGAACACCTGCTGGCAATGCCGTGCGCGAAGCTGGCAACTGGAGGATCAGGTGCGGAGCGTGGCCGAGGCGTATCGGAACGAGCTATTCCTGCCTTCCCCGCAGGTGGAAGCGGCACGGGAGCGATTCCTGCGATGGGCGAGCCGCGACGCACGCCAGCAAAGCGGACGAAGGAACGTATTACGCGCCATGGCCAAGTCGCTGCGCGCTCCGGCGCTGGGCCTTGTGAGCGCGCTTGCGCTGGCGGCGGGCCTGGGGATTTGGAGCCGGGCACACCACCGTCCTGCTCCGGTTGCCGCGACGCCCCCGGTTCTTTTCAGCGTGCCGCGCGCCGTGGCGCCCGCGGCTTCCGTTTCCCGCCCTGCGCTTCCGCACGCACGGTTGGCGATTCCGAGTGAAAGTCCCCTCTCCTCCTCCCTCGATGTCCCGGCGAGCGACCTGTTAACGGGTGCGGAAATCCAGGCGCTATGGGTTCTACATGAGATGAAGCTATGCCTGGAGAACGCGGTGGAGGTGAGCCGCCTTGGCGCAACCGGTATCGCCGTCCGCGGTGTAGTAGCGTCCGCCGCGGTACGCGATCAGTTAACGGCGCGCCTCAAGGACGCTGCCGTTCCAGCCCGCATCGACATCCGCACCCCACAGGAGATCGCCGCACATGCGGCCGAGCAGAATGTATTGGCGATCGAGACGGAACCGGTCCAGACCGGCAGGTCCCCAGGGGAAGAATTGCTGCTGGCATGGCTGCGGTCGCAACCGGATGCGGGTCCGGCGGGCGCGCGCGCGAACGCGATTGCCAACGAGGCGGTGCGCGTCGGAGAAGCCGCCTGGAGTGAATCCTGGGCGGTCCGGCGCCTTGCCGAGCGGTTTCCCCCGAGCCGGATGGAGACGCTGGAGCCGCTGGCCCGCCACGCCATTCGGTCCATGGCCGCGGATCATCTGGAGGAGCTGAGCAATCTGGTGAAGAGGCAAAACGAGCTGCTGACACCCATCCTTCGGCGCGAGGAGTCCGCCTCCACCGGGCAGCGGGATGGCAACCTGTTTTCCGGGGTACTGCGCATGCAGGCCCTTACCGAGGAGTTGTTTGCCTCAGCCGAGGAGACGGAATATCCGGCGGAGGGTCTGGCTACCGATCTCGCTGGTGTGCTCTCCGGCCTGGAGAGCAGGCTCAAAAACCCCGATGCACTGGCAAGCCGCGAATGGACGGAAGGAGGATCCGCTCGTGTTCGCTAAGGACAATCCCATGAAAACGCAACGCAGGCAATTCTTGCAAGTGCTCTCGACCGGCGCCGCCGGCGCGCTCTCACCGGCCCTGAAGGGCAGGGCGGAGGGTGCACAACCGCAGCAGGAACGGCCGAACATCCTGATCATTATGGCGGACCAGCACCGCGCCGGGCTTACCCGCCGGAGCGGCTTTCCGCTGGACACCATGCCCGCGCTGGACGGTCTGGCCTCGCGTGGTGTGGCCTTCGACCGCGCATACACCACCTCGCCGCTATGCGTGCCGGCGCGTATCAGCCTGCTTACGGGCCGCTGGCCGCACGCGCACCGCGTCCGCCAGAACAGCGCTCCCCGTTTTGCGGTGTTCGAGAAGGACCTTTTCGATGTGGCGCGGGAGCTGGGGTATAAGACCGCGCTCACGGGCAAGAATCACAGCCACCTCACTCCAGCCAAGGCGGATTTCTGGCGTCCCTACATGCATACGGAGGGATGGTTGCCCGATCCACCGCCGAAAGAGTTTGTCGCGTACGACGACTGGATCAAGCATCTGAATCCCGGCATGTCGCTGCAGGCGACGCCGTTTCCCGTGGAAACGCAATTCCCGCATCGCATCGTATCGAACGCCATCGAATTCATCCAGGGTGCCGGGACGCAGCCGTTCGCGCTCTGGGTGAGTTTTCCCGAGCCGCACAATCCATACCAGGTGCCCAAGCCGTATTTCGACATGTTTCCGCCGGATTCGGTTCCGCCGCGCGCCGTCGGACCCGAGGTTCTGAAATCCAAGGGGTTTAAGTGGGAGTGGTTGCGGCAACTCGAAGCGAGCACCTTCCCCGGATACGACGAAAACTGGCGGCGCACGAGATCGAACTATCTCGGCATGCTCCGCCTGATCAACGACCAGGTGGACCGTCTCCTGCATCATCTGGAGACCTCCGGCAAACTGGAAAACACCATCGTGGTTTACGTGGCGGACCACGGCGATTTCTTCTGCGATTACGGCCTGATGCGCAAGGGGGTCGAGCTGCCGGAAGTGCTGACCCGCATCCCGATGGTTTGGGCGGGATGGGGCGTGCGCCCGCAATCCAAACTCCCCGCCTTTGTTTCCCTCGCGGATGTGCTGCCCACGCTGTGCGATGCCGTCGGCGCTCCGGTGCCTCATGGCGCCCAGGGCCGCAGTCTCTGGCCGATGCTGCAGGGCCGGGATTACCCGCGCGAGGAGTTCGAGACCCTGTACTCGGAGGTGGGTTTCGGCGGCATGAATTACGGTCCCGGCGATGACATCGATCCGAAATGGGGGCGCAGCCTCCGCTTTGGCACGATTCCGGCATGCGATGAGCTAAACCCCGTCACCCAGAGCGGCGATATGAAAATGGTGCGCCGCGGGGACTGGAAGCTCATCTTCGACATGATGGGCAACGGCCAGCTATATAACCTGGCCGAAGACCCCTATGAATTGAAAAACCTTTTCGGGCAGCCGCACGCTGCCGCGACCCAAAACCAGCTTACGGCGGACCTTCTGCGCTGGACCATTCGTACGCAGGACGATCTGCCGCTGGCGGCCTACAAGACGAAATGGCCTGTACGCAACTGGTACGCCAAGTATAAGAAGTGAAGGAAAGTTTCTTCGGGAGAAATTAATTGTGAGATTACGGATTCTTATTCTTCTGCTGTTGGCAATGGCGGGCGCCGTCGATGCGCAAACCACCACAGGCCAAATCACGGGTGTGATTCAGGATGCCAGCAAGGCCGTCATTCCCGGCGCGAAAGTTATGGCCGCCAACGTCCAGACCGGACTGAAACGCGAGGCGAGCACGAATGACCTGGGCTATTACAGCTTTCCGCTCCTGCCGCCCGGAACTTACCGCGTTGTCGCGCAAAAAGAGGGTTTCCGGCCCGTAAGCCAAACCGGCATCACCTTGAGCGTGGACGACGTCGCGCGCGTGGATCTGGTGCTGCAACTGGGGCCCGTTTCCTCAAGCGTGGAGGTAAGCGCCGCGGCGGCTCCGATCGAACGGGAGACCGCAGCCATGGGTACGGTGGTGGAAGGCTCGAAGATCGTGAACCTGCCGCTGAACAGCCGCAACTCGTTCAGCCTCGCGCTGCTCGTCCCCGGGGTGGTCCCCGGCCGGGGTTTCGGCGACCTGTTTAACAACGCCGCTGGTTTCCACATCAATGGAGGCCGCGCCAACACGAACGAAATGCTGATCGACGGGATCACCAACGTGGCGCCGGCAGCCAACCCGATCGCGGTGGTGGCGATTATGCCCTCGCCGGACGCACTGCAGGAGTTCAAAGTCATCACCAACAGCTACTCGGCGGAATACGGCCGCAGCGGCGGCGGTATTGTAAACATGATCATGCGCTCCGGGACCAACCAATATCACGGCGCGCTGTTCGAGTTCCTGCGCAACAGCAAAATGGATTCGAACGATTTCTTCGCCAACCGCGCGGGTACGCCGCTGACCAGCTTTCAGCGTAACCAGTTCGGATTCACGTTCGGAGGACCGGTCAAGCACGACAAGTTGTTCTATTTCGTGAACTACGAGGGTTTGCGCCAACTGGGCGCATCTTCGGTCAACCTGACCGTCCCGACCGTTGCCGAAAGGACCGGCGATTTCTCGCAATCATTCCAGAAAATAGGAAACCGGTTTGAGCACCTGCTG
>JAMCRM010000129.1:4121-6039 GCA_023380575.1 Acidobacteriota bacterium
CCCGGCAACATCATTCCCGCCAGCCGCATGGATCCGGTGGGTGTGAAAATGGCCGGCTACTATCCGATGCCGAACACACCGGGTAACGCCTGCACCAACACCAACAACTTTTTCTCCGCTATGAAGGATCCGGTCGGCAGCAACCAGGTGAACGGCAAGGCGGACTGGAACGCCAGCGATCGCGATAAGGTGTTTTTGGGCCTGAACTGGCGCTCATACGATCACAACGGGCCCAACTACTTTGGAAACATCGCGGGCAGCACCGGAGCGATCGGCGGCGACTCGATTCCCGGCCGCGGAGCGCGCATCGACTACACGCGCGTGCAGACTCCGTCGTTCCTGTTGAACTTCCGCATGGGCGTGACTCGCCTGGAGCGCGTGATCGGGCCCTACCCGAACGATTTCGACCTGACGCAACTCGGTTTCCCCGCCAGTTTCCAGCAGCAGGTGCTCAAACCGGTTTCCTTCCCGAACACGTCCGTGACCGGTTACGCCCAACTGGGGCACAACGGCGAGGCCGATTACACCTATCAGGCGGGGACCACGTATTCCTGGAACGCCAGCGCGACATGGGTAAAGGGCCGCCACACGATGAAGTTCGGCCTCGATACCCGTGTGAACCAAAGCTTCGAGAATTCCGGATTCAGCACCAGCGGGAATTTCAGTTTCGGCCGCGGCTTCACCCAGGGGCCCGATCCGAACGCCCCCCGCGCGGACCGCGGCAACGGCTTGGCGGGGCTTCTGCTGGGCGTGGGCACGGGCTTTGCCCAGAACACGCCGGGCCTGCTCACATCCAACAACTACACCGGGCTGTACGCACAGGACGACATCCGCTTGTCCCAGAAGCTCACCATGAACGTGGGACTGCGATATGACGTCGAAACAGGCCGGACGGAGCGATTCAACCAGCTCAGCTATTTCGATTTCGCAGCGCCATCCCCGCTGGCGTCCGCTACCGGGATTGCGAACCTTCACGGCGGACTGCGCTTCGTTGACGCCAATAATCCTCGGCAATTCAATACCGACTGGAATAACTTCGGGCCCCGCATCGGAATCGCCTACAGCGCGGATTCCAGGACGGTGGTGCGCGCGGGCTACGGAATATTCTATCTCCCATATGTGGGAATGGCGGTGGGCAGCGCGGCCGGCGACAACGGCTTCCTTTCGAATACGCCGTGGATGAGTTCGGCGGACGGCTTCACGCCGCTGAATTATTTCTCCAACCCGTTTCCGACTGGTCTTGCGCCTTCCCTGGGCTCTTCCGAGGGACTTTCGAGCGTCGTCGGACAGAACCTGGGCAGTACGCGCGACGGCGCCATCGACCGGGGCGCGCGCGTCGGCTATGCGCAGGAATGGAACGTCAATATCCAGCGCTCGCTTCCGGGCAACATCATTCTGGAGGCGGCCTACATCGGCAACAAGGGAACCAAGCTGATGGACAACGGTTGGCAACTGAACCAGTTGACTCCGGACCAACTGGCTCTCGGCAGCCAATTGCAGGCGCAGGTTCCGAACCCGTTCTATGGGGTGATTCAGACCGGTCCGTTGTCTCTGCCGACGGTGAGCCGCGGCCAACTCTTGCGGCCATACCCGCAGTTTTTGAACGTAATGGACTATCGGCCGGCAGCGGCGTCTTCCATCTATCACGCGGCACAGTTCCGCTTGCAGAAACAGCTATCCCACGGCGCAAGCGTACTGATTTCGTATACCACCGGCAAGCTGATCGACGACTCCGGCGGCACCACCATCGGCGGCGGCGGCCCCGCTCCGGCGCACCAGAACGCTTACGACCGGCGCGCCGACCGCAGTGTGTCCTCGCAGGACATCAGCCAACGCTTCGTTGCCAGCGTCGTCTATACATTGCCCTTCGGACGCGGCCGCACGCTGGGCAATTCGTGGGCCGGGTGGGTCGATAAGC
>JAMCRM010000130.1 GCA_023380575.1 Acidobacteriota bacterium
CGTGGGCGGCCTGGGTCTGATCGGGCTGATTCTGGCGGCGGCCGGCCTGTATGGTTTGATCTCGTACTCCGTCACCCAGCGCACGCGCGAGATTGGCATCCGCATGGCGCTGGGTGCGCAGCGGGGTAAGACCATGGCTATGGTTCTGGGCCAGGCGGTTATACTCGTAGCCATCGGCGCGGCCATTGGGATTGCCGGCGCCGCCTGGGGAACACGTATCCTTGCGAGCCTGGTCTATGGCATCAGTCTTCATGACCCCGTGACCTTTGCCACGGTGGTCCTGGTTATGTTGGCGGTTGGTGTGCTGGCGAGCTACGTTCCCGCGCGCCGGGCCACCCGGATCGATCCGATGAATGCGCTGCGGTATGAGTGACCTGTTATGTGGAATGATGTTCGGTTTGCCCTGAGAACTTTACGCCGCTCACCGGGCTTCACGCTGGTGGCGATTCTGTCGCTGGCGCTTGGGATAGGGGCGAACACGGCCGTTTTCTCTCTGCTTCATCAGGTGGCCCTTCGCTCGCTTCCCATTACGAATCCCTCCACCCTGGTTTCGTTCCAATCCGAAGGCCGGAATCTCGGGTGGTCGCGAAGCGATAACGACAGGACCGTCTTCTCGTATCCCATGTACGTGGCTCTTCGGGACCACAACAAGGCGCTGAGCGGCTTAATCGGACGGACGAGTGCGCCGGTAACCCTGAGTTGGGCCGGCGAGGCGGCGCGCGCGATGGCCGAGGTAGTTACCGGCAACTTCTTCACCGTGCTGGGCCTCAAGCCCGCGCTGGGACGCTTCTTCACGCCGGAAGACGAGGCGCGGCAGAACCCGGTGATCGTTCTCAGCTACGGCTATTGGGCCGGTCCGCTCGGACGCGCCCCGAAGGTGCTGAACAGCCGCATGCTCATGAACGGCCATCCGATGCTGGTGGTAGGCGTCGCCGGGCGGGGTTTTCAGAGCCTCGTTTCCGGCCAAAGTCCCGAGGTTTTCGTGCCCACATCGTTGATGCCCGTGATTACGCCCGGTTGGCAAAGGAACGAACAGGTGGATAGCTACTGGTTGAACCTGTTCGGACGGCTCAAGCCGGGATTCTCCGCCCGGCAGGCCAACGCCGCGCTGCTGCCCGTTTTCCGGGCGACCCTGGGCGACCATTTGCAGCGGACGGGTAATGCGACCAAGGAAGCTCTCGCAAAACCGCTCAAGGTGGAATCCGCCTCGCAGGGGATCAACGCTTTGCAAGACCGCTGGCAGTCCGCCCTGCTCGTGCTGATGGCCATGGTTGCGCTGGTTCTTCTGATCGCCTGCGCCAACGTGGCCAGCCTGATGGTGGTGCGTGCCACGGCGAGGCAAAGGGAAATGGCCGTCCGATTCGCCCTGGGCGCGTCCAAATGGCAGGTTGCGCGGCAACTCATGGTGGAAAGCTTGACGCTGGCGCTGGCTGGTGGATGCCTGGGCCTTCTTGTTTGCCGGGCTCTGACGCAAGGCTTGTTGGGGCTTCTTCCGGAAGGCGTCGGGGGCGGCTGGTTGAGGGCGGAGACGGACTGGCGTCTGTTCGCTTTCAGCGTGGCCCTGGGGATCGCGACGGGCGTGCTCTTCGGCCTCGTTCCGGCGTTGCGCGCGCTCAAAGCCGACCTGGCCTCCACGCTGAAAGAGCAGAGTACGGGGCTGACGGCCGCCGATCATCTGTCCAGGAGCCGGCAGGCGTTTGTGGCGGCCCAGATCTGTCTTTCCCTGTTGTTGCTCGTGGGCGCCGGCCTGTTCACCCGCACGCTTGTAAACCTGATGTCCACCGATCCGGGGTTTCGGGCGGATCACCTGGTTACGTTCTCGCTCGACCCAAGCCTGAGCGGCTACCCGAAGACCCGCGGGCTGGCGCTTTCCCGCGAACTGGAAGACCGGCTCCGTGCTCTGCCGGGGGTAAAGCTGGTGGCTCGCGCTACAAACCAGCCCTTTGGCGGCTCCCACTGGGGCACCGGTATAAAGGCCCCCGGAAGCCGAGCGGCGAACGATAAGTACATCGATTGCAGCGAAAATGCCGTGGGCAGCGGCTACTTCCGGACTCTCGGCATTCCTCTGCTGGCGGGGCGCGAGTTCACCTCCCGGGATACGGAGAACTCACCAAAGGTGGCCATTCTCAATGAGACGTTCGCGCGCCTTCTCTTCGAAACACAGGACCCCATCGGGCGTCGCATACACCTGGGCTCGAACGACGCCGACCTGGAGGTCGTGGGCGTCGTGAAAGACTCCAAGTACGGCGGCATCCGGGAGAAGCCGGCACGGTTCCTCTACGTGCCCTACGATCAGGACGAACACGAAGTCAGCCAGCAGGCCGCGTTCTCTATCCGGACACAAGCGGATGTGCGGCAGGTGATGACGGCGGTCCGAACAGCCGCTAAACAGGTGGCGGCCGGGGTTCCCATTGAGCGCATGGATTCGATGGACTCCATGCTGGCGCGTTCCATCTATAAGGAGCGACTGGTGGCGAGCTTGGCCATCGCGTTCGGCGCGCTCGCCACGATTCTGGCGGCGATTGGCTTGTACGGAGCCATCTCCTACTCGACCGAACGCCGCACGCGCGAATTCGGAATCCGCCTGGCGCTGGGCGCGGATCGGAGGAATCTC
>JAMCRM010000131.1:0-1321 GCA_023380575.1 Acidobacteriota bacterium
CTGGAAATCGACCGCATGAATGTTCGTCGGCGGCATCCTGGGCATCCTTTTCGTGACGCTGTTGCGCCGGGTCATGGTGGAAGACCCGGAGATGCCGTTCCCGGAATCGGTGGCGGCGGCCGAGATCCATAAAGCGGGCCAGTTGGGAAGCGGAGCAGCCTCGCTGCTGTTCAAAGCCATGGGTTTCGGCGCTGCAATATATTTCCTCGGCGCCATCCGCGTCTTCGCCGCGAGCAAGGATTTCGTGGTCCGGATTGGCGAACTGGGCCGCAGCATCGTGCGCATGGGCAACGGAAAGGACGCGGCGGCGATCCCGGTCGGCGGCATCAGCACGGTATCGGCGCCGGCCGTCAGCCCGGCTTACCTGGGCGTGGGCTACATCATCGGGCCGCGCCTGGCGGCACTGAACTTTTCCGGAGGCGTGGTCGCCTGGGGCCTCATGGTCCCGCTCCTGGTCTACTTCCTCGGCCCGCAAATGCGCGCCACGCTGCCGGCCGGCGGCGCCGGAACCGCAGGATGGGATGACCTGACGATGAATATCTGGAAGTTCATCGTCCGGCCCATCGCAGTGGGCGGCATGCTCGTAGGCGCCTGCTACACGCTGTTCCGCATGCGCGCCAGCCTAGCCATCGGCATGAAGCGAGCCGTTTCGGATCTGAAAAAATCCGGCGCCCAAGCGCAGGCCGTGAGCCGCACCGACCGCGACCTCAGCCCCAAGGTGGTCTTTGCCGGACTGGGCGCTACCTTCCTGTGCATGGTCGCCCTGTACTTCTACTTCGCGCAAATTCTCTCCGGCGCGATTGTGGCGGCCGCGGTGATGATCGTTCTCGGCTTCTTCTTCGCGGCGGTCTCGGGAAACCTGGTCGGGATGATCGGTTCCTCCAACAACCCTGTCTCCGGTCTGACGCTCTCCACCCTGATCGTGGCGGCGCTGCTCATGATCTCCATCGGCGTCTCGGGGACAAGCGGAGTAGCGGCCGTGCTGGGCGTGGCGGCGGTAGTTTGCGTCTCTTCGGCCGTGGCAGGCGAGATGCTGCAGGACTTGAAGGTCGGCCATATTCTCGGCGGCACGCCGCGCAGCATGCAGATCGGCGATATTCTCGGAATCGTCGTGGCCAGCGCGGTGCTTTATTTTCCGCTGTTCGTGCTACAGGCAGGGAACATCAAAGCCGGCGGCATGGGCTTCGGAGACCGGCAACTACCCGCGCCGCAAGCAGGACTGATGGCGGCGCTCGCGCAGGGCATTGTGGGCGGCGATATGGCTTGGCCGCTGGTGGTGGTGGGGATCTTTATGGGACTGGCGCTCATTATGCTCCAGGTC
>JAMCRM010000131.1:1331-4494 GCA_023380575.1 Acidobacteriota bacterium
GCAGCCCCATGTTGTTCGCCGTGGGCATGTACCTGCCGCTCGAAACTACCTTCGCCATCTTCATCGGCGGCATCTTCCGCTGGGCGACCGATAGCATCCGGAACCGCCGCGGCTACAACGATGCGCAAAAGGCGCGGGTGGAAAATGCGGGGGTCCTGACGGCGTCGGGCCTGATTGCGGGAGAGGCGCTCACCGGCTTACTGGTGGCGGCGTTCCGCTTCTTCGAAATCCCGCTGCCGGAGATCTCGAAGAATCCATCGGTCCTGCTGGGCTTCGGCGTGCTCGGCATTCTCGGCCTGGTGATGATTTCCGTGCCGCTGCGGAACGCGGGAAGGCCGGACGAACCCGCTCCGCCGACCGCGATCATGTGACCGCGATTATTTGAGGACGCGCTCCGCCATCGCATAGCGGAGCGCTTCCAACCCTTCGCCTGTAACGCTGGAAATGTTAAGAAAAGCCAAGCCGCGTTCCCGCGCGAACCGCTCCAACCCGGCCACACGCTCCGGGTCCTGCGCGGCATCCATCTTGCTCGCCACCAGAATCATCGGCTTGGCCGCAAGTTCCCCGCTGAAGCTCGCCAGTTCGGTCATGATGGTTTCGAAATCCCGCACCGGATCCCGTTCCGTGGCCGAGACATCCACCAGGTGCACCAGCAGCCGTGTCCGCTCGATATGCCGCAGGAACTGGATTCCCAGGCCGTGCCCGAGATGCGCGCCTTCAATCAAGCCGGGCATATCGGCCATTACGAAGCTGCGGAAATCGTCCAGTTTCACGACCCCGAGTTGCGGCTCCAAAGTGGTGAACGGATAATCCGCGATCTTGGGCCGGGCGGCCGAAAGGCGCGAAATCAGCGTCGATTTGCCCGCATTGGGGAATCCCACCAGACCTACATCGGCCAGCAGTTTCAACTCCAGCCGCAGATGCTTCTCGTCGCCGGGCTTGCCCGGTTCGTGTTCGGTCGGCGCCTGGTGGGTGGATGTCGCAAAGCGCGCATTTCCCTTGCCGCCGCGCCCGCCGCGCGCCACCAAAAAGCGCTCGCCGTCGCGCGTGAAATCATACAGGCGTTCCCCGGTGTCATCATCGTAGACGATAGTTCCCACCGGAACCTGAACTTCCACGGAAAACCCCTCGTGTCCGGTGCGGTTGCTTCCTTCGCCGTGCCGGCCGCGCTGCGCCTTGTGCTCGGGATTGTACCGGAGGTGCAGCAGGGTGTTGAGGTGCTCGTTCGACAAGAGAATCACATCCCCGCCGCGCCCGCCGTCGCCGCCGCTCGGGCCGCCACGGGGAACAAACTTCTCGCGCCGGAACGCAAGGCAGCCGTTTCCCCCGTCACCGGCTTTGACCAGAATTTTTACTTCGTCTATGAACATAGAAAAGCCGCCGGTCTACACCACGAGACCGGCGGCCTACGCAATGAAAATCGTATCGGAATTATTGGACGGCCTTCACACTGACGAACTTGCCCATGCGCCCGCGGTCCCGGAATTCCACCATTCCGGTCACCTTGGCAAACAGCGTATCGTCTTTTCCCCAGCCCACGTTCTCCCCCGGTTTGAGCTTGGTGCCCCGCTGCCGGACGATGATGGATCCGCCCGGAACCACCTGCCCGCCGAACACCTTGACACCGAGGCGCTGGGCATTGGAGTCGCGCCCGTTCCTGGAACTGCCTAATCCTTTTTTATGAGCCATACGTCACACCTAAACCAGAATTTCGCCGACCTTCACTTCGGTGAACGCCTGCCGATGCCCGATCGTTTTCTTGTACTGCTTTTTCCGCTTGAACTTGAAAACCAGGATCTTGTCGGCGCGCCCGTTGCCAAGGATGGTCCCTTTCACCGTGGCCTGCCCCAGATCGGCGCCTGCCAGCAGGTCGCCTTCATCCCTGAAGACCGCCAGAACGCGCGAGAATTCGATCTCGGAGCCGACCTCCCCTGCCAGTTTTTCCACGCGGATGACGTCGCCCGAAGCGACCCGGTACTGCTTTCCGCCGGTTTCCACAATTGCGTGCATTCGAAACCTCTGTTGTTATTTGATTTGGAGCTGGACACACTAAGTGGGTCGGAGCTTTAGATCTAAAAACTGATTTTACAACACTGGAGCCTGGAATGCCAAGTGTCAGGCGCGCTTCAGCCGTAAGCTGTTCGTCACCACCGTGACGCTGGAGAATGCCATAGCAGCGGACGCCAGCACGGGGGAGAGCAGATAGCCGGTAAACGGATAGAGCGCTCCGGCGGCGATGGGGATGCCGATGGTGTTGTAAGCAAAGGCCCAGAACAGGTTCTGGCGGATCACCCGCATGGTGCGGCGGGAAAGCTCCAGCGCCGTGGCTACACCGTTCAGATCGTCGCGCATCAGGGTGATGCCGCCGGCTTCCATGGCAATATCGGTCCCTGTGCCGATGGCGATGCCGAGATCGGCCGCCGCCAGCGCGGGCGCGTCGTTGATACCGTCACCCACCATGGCGACGCGTCTGCCTGCCGCCTGCAACTTCTTCACCTCAGCCACTTTCTGCTCCGGCAGCACTTCGGCAACATAGTGTTCGATTCCCACTTGCCGGGCGACGGCTTCGGCCGTACGGCGGTTGTCACCGGTGATCATCCACACTTCCAGACCCATGGCACGCAGCTTTCGGATCGCTTCCGCCGCCTCCGGCTTCACGGTATCGGCGATTTCAATCACTCCCGCGGCCTGCCCGTTCACGGCGACCACGATTCCCGTGCTGTCCTGGCCCACGGAAATGCCGCGTTCCGCCATGAGCTTCGTGGCGCCGATGAGCACTTCGGAACCGCCGATCCGCGCTTCGATGCCGTGCCCCGCGATGGCACGGAAACTGTCCGGTTCCTTCAGGTCGATGGAGCGGCGCCGCGCCTCCTCTACAACCGCCATTCCCAACGGGTGCTCGGAGTAGCGTTCGGCGGATGCGGCCAGTTCCAGCAAAGCGGATTCGGTATACCCGTTCAGCGGCAACACCTTGGTCACTTCCGGCTTGCCGCGCGTGATCGTGCCGGTTTTGTCGAGCACCACGGTGTCGATCTTATACGCGGTCTCCAGCGCTTCCCCGCCCTTGATCAGGATGCCGCGCTCGGCGCCGATGCCGGTCCCCACCATAATCGCGGTGGGCGTCGCCAGGCCCAAGGCGCAGGGACAGGCAATGATCAGCACG
>JAMCRM010000132.1 GCA_023380575.1 Acidobacteriota bacterium
GATTTCATCGTGGAAAGCCCCGCGCACGACCTGGAGCTCACGGTGCGCAAGGCGGCCATGCGGGACATCGGCCCCATTCTCGAAATGATCAACGGCTATGCGGCCAAGGGCATCATGCTGCCGCGCACCGAGTTCGAGCTTTCCGAGAACATCAGGGATTTCACCGTGGTTACCCACGGTGAACGCCTGCTGGGGTGCGGCGCGCTGCATTTCTACAGCCCGTCGATCGGCGAAATCCGCTCCCTGGCGGTCCGGGAAGAGGCCAAGACCCACGGGGTGGGGCGCCGGCTGGTGGAGGCGCTGGTAGAGGAGGCTTCCACCTACGCGCTTGATGCGGTATTTGCCTTTACTTATGTAGTAGATTTCTTTCGCCGTGTAGGATTCCAGGAGGTGGAACGCGGGGAACTGCCCCTGAAAGCCTGGAAAGACTGCCTGCGCTGCCCCAAATTCCAGTGCTGCGACGAGATTCCCATGGTGCGGGTGCTTCGTTCCGGCGGCTACGGCAATTGGGGCGCCCGCCCGGCCGAGCGAACCGGTCAGGATCCGATCATCCCGCTGCCGGTGTCCCGCAAGGGCGTTACCCACAAATAGGCCGCTGCGGTACCCCCGCAAAAGGCATCGTACATACGTATATTTTCTCGACGGTTAAAAAGCACACGTGTGTATAATCACAAATAGGATTTTGGAATCCAATTCAGGGTCAGACCTACTTCTTGTGAGGACAACATGAGAGCGCAAACGGTTGACGTGAAATCTTCAACTGGACGGGTCCTATGCTGTACCGTATTTCGCCCAGGTGGTAAGAAACTGCTCGCCAAGGGGCATGTGATCAGCGACGAGGACATCCGGGTACTTGAATCCGAAGGGATGGAGAAGATCTGGGTAACGGAGCTGGAAGAGGGCGAAGTTGGAGAGGACGACGCCGTATGCGCGGTAGCCAGCGAGATGGGCTGCGGCAGTTTCGAAATCCGGCTGGCTGCGGGTGGCCGCGCTAACCTGCTGGCCACTGAGAAGTCCTGCGTGCTGGTGGACGATGAGCTCCTGAAACAGATCAACTGCACGGCCAGCGTGGTGATCGCCACGGCGCTGAATTTCAGCTACGCGGTTCCGGGGCAGCGCATTGCCACGGTGAAAAGCGCACCTTTCGCGGTCTCCCGGGAACAGTTGGACGCCGTGCTGGGAATTCTGAAAGATCGCGGGCCGATCCTGCAGGCGCGCCCCATCCGGAACCCTACCATCGGGGTACTGTATACGGATCCGATCAGCGGCGAACGCGCCCGGCAGCTTTTCGAGAACATCATGCGGCAGCGCCTGGAGCGGTTCGGCGTGGCCGCCACTTACGTACTGGCATGCAACGAAGACGAGGCGCAGGTCAGCCGCGCCATGCAGCACCTGCTGCGCTCCAAGCCGTCCGTCATCCTGGTGGCCTCCACCACCGCGCCGGCAGGCCCGGAAGACGTGATCGGCCAGGCCATGCTGCGAGCCGGGGCGAACGTGGAGCGTTTTCTAGCTCCGGTGGAACCCGGCAACCTGCTTTTGCTCGCCTATAAAGACGAGATTCCCATGATTTCCGCGCCGGGCTGCTTCCGCTCCGCCAAGCCCAACGTCGTCGACCTGATTTTGCCGCCGCTGCTGGCCCGCTATCGCGTGTCCGGGTGGGAGGTTTCCTGCCTCGGCCACGGGGGGCTGCTGGCGTAGGCTTTCGACTCCTCCACCCCTGCGGGCGCCACCTCCGGGCGGCCCACAGGTGCTCCTCAACCGGGCGCTCTTGCGAGTGCCCGGTTTTTTTATGGCAGCATGGAATCAGAACATGTCACCCCGCCGCCTCATGATCTTTTCCGCTACCACGGGATACCAGCTCGGGGTTTTCATCGAGACTGCCCGCCGCCTGGGAATTCATTACCACGTAGCGACCGACCGGTGCTGCCGCATGGAAGATGCCTGGACATATCCCTCGGTCTGGGTGCGATTCGGCCAGACCGGACCGTCGCTGGAACGCCTGCGCAGCCACCCCTTCGACACCGTGGTGGCGCTGGGGGATGCCCCTACGGTCCTGGCCGCGGAGGCGGCCGAAGAGCACGGTGCGCCGTTCCACCCGCCGGCGGCGGTACGCGCCTGCCATAACAAGTTTCTGGCGCGGCAATGCTACCAGGCGGCCGGCCTACCCGTGCCGGAGTTCTTCATCGTTGAGCTTGCGGACGGGCCGAGGGCGTCCGCCGCACGCGCGACCTATCCCTGCGTGCTCAAGCCGTTGGGCCTTTCCGCCAGCCGTGGGGTGATCCGCGCCAACGACCCCGGGGAGTTTGCCGCCGCCTTCGAGCGCATCCGCGCGCTGCTCGAGGCGCCCGAGATCCGCCGCGCACGCGAGCAGCAGAACCGTTACGTGCAGGGGGAAAGCTACATCGAAGGCGGCGAGTTCGCCATCGAGGGCCTCGTCACGGAGGGCCGCTTTCAGCCCCTGGCCCTCTTCGACAAACCCGATCCGCTCGAAGGACCCTTCTTCGAGGAAACCATCTA
>JAMCRM010000133.1 GCA_023380575.1 Acidobacteriota bacterium
CGCGAAAATCACGGCGATGATGAGCCCCACCAGGCCCGAGGGCAGGTAGCGGGTAACGAATGTCAGGAAGATGTAGTTGGTGTCGTTGAACCCCTTTTCGGCGGTGGCGCGCTCGGCAAGCTGCGCGCCCTGCCCGCGCGCCGCGTCCAGGTCCCGCTGCGCAGCGCGATAGCGCGCCACCGCAGCGCCGTGCGCCGGCCCGTCGCCGGCCCGTCGGGCTTCGATCAATCGCCACGCCGCCTCGCGGCGCTTCTCGAACGCCGCGCGATAGCGGGAATCCACGCCGCCGAACTCAGGCGCGCTCCGCGCCTGGCGCAGCGCCACTTCCTGGAACAGCAGCGGCGGACGATCGAACAGGAAGAACACGAAGACCATGGCGCCCACGAACAGGATGAAGAACTGCATCGGGATTTTCGCCACGGCGTTGAACAGCAGGCTGAGCTTGCTCTGCGCGATGGAGCGCCCGGTCAGGTAGCGCTGCACCTGGGACTGGTCCGCGCCGAAGTAGGCCAGCATGAGGAAGGTGCCGCCAATCAACCCGCTCCAGATGGTGTAGTTGGTCTTGGGGTCGAAGCGCAGGTCGATGGCGTTGAGCTTGCCCACGGCGCCCGCCAGGTAGACGGCGTCCAGCACCGAAACCTGCGGCGGCAGCAGCGAGAGCACCACCACCACCGATACGATCAGCCCGAAGAAGATAATCAGCATCTGCTGCACATCGGTCCAGGTGACCGCCTGAATGCCGCCGAAAACGGTGTAGACAATGACCAGCGCTCCCATAATTATGGTGGTGTACTGATCCGGCCAGCCGAAGATGACGGAGAGGACGATGGCGGGGGCGTAGAGCGAGAGCCCCACAGCGAGCCCGCGCTGTACCAGGAAGATGCCGCTGGCCAGCGCCCGCGTTTTGGGATCGAACCGGCGTTCCAGGTATTCGTAGGCGGTATACACCCCGGCGCGATGGAAGATGGGCACGGCGGTGGCCGAGAGGATCACCATGGCGATGGGCAGCCCAAAATAAAACTGCACGAAGCGCATGCCGTCCACGTAAGCCTGGCCCGTGGTGGAGATGAAGGTGATGGCGCTCGCCTGGGTGGCCATGATGGAAAGCGCCATGGCGTACCAGGGCATGGTCTTGCCGGCCAGCAGGTAGCGGTTCACGGTATTGCTGCCGCGGCCCTTGTACATCCCGTAGAGCACGATAAAGACGAGGGACCCGGCCAGCACCACCCAATCCAACAATCTCATGAGAAGATCCGCATGAAGACGTAGAACGCGGCGATCAGCGCGGCGAAGTAAACGATTACAGCGGTGTAGACCCGCGGCCAGGAACTCAGGAACGGCGGCGGCTCGTCCGGCATGGCGCCACGATCGTCCGGCATATGGGGAGTGTAGCAAACAGGGTCGCGCCATGCGGTAATCTGTGGGGAACATGTCCCGGCCGAACATTTTGTTCCTGATGACCGATCAGCACCGCGGCGACTGCATCGCAGCCGACGGCAACCGGACCATCCGCACGCCCAACCTCGACCGCCTGGCGCGCGAGGGCGCGCGTTTCCGCTGCGCGTATTCCTCCACCCCCACGTGCACCCCGGCGCGCTCGGCGCTGCTGACCGGGCTCTCGCCGTGGCACCACGGGATGCTGGGCATGGTCGGCATGGCGCTGCGCTATCCCCTGGAGAAGCCGCAGGCGTTGCGCGATGCCGGCTACTACACGGCGGCTATCGGCAAGATGCACTTCCGGCCGCACCGCAACGGCCACGGGTATCAGCACATGCTGCTCGACGAGCATTGCCAGCACGCCAGCCCGATGGAATTCCGCAACGACTACGAAGGCTGGTTCTGGTCGCAGGCCCCCAATCTCAACCCGCACGCCACCGGGCTCGGCTGGAACGACTATCCCGCGCGCGCCTTTGCCCTTCCCGAAGAACTGCACGCGACGCGCTGGACGGGGCGCAGCGCGGTGCGCTTCCTGGAAACCTACAGCGGCAAACAGCCGTTCTTCCTCAAGGTGTCTTTCATCCGCCCGCACAGCCCGTACGATCCGCCCGCGCGCTGCATGAAGATGTACGAAGAAGCGGACCTGCCGCGCGCCCAGGTGGGCAAATGGGCGGCGCGCTACGCCAGGCGCAACAGCGACCTGCCGACCATCTGGCACGGCGCGCTCAGTCCGGCCGAGGTGCGGGCGTCGCGCCAGGGCTACTACGGCTCGGTCAGCTTCGTGGATGAGCAGATCGGGCACATCCTGGAGGCGCTGGAGAAACGCAAGCTGCTGGAGCAGACCCTGATCCTGTTCACCTCCGATCACGGCGACATGACCGGCGACCAGAATCTGTGGCGCAAATCGTACGCTTACCAACCCTCGGCGCGCGTGCCAATGCTGCTGCGCTGGCCGGAGGGGCTGGTTGCGGCCCGGCGCGGCCAGGTATACCAGCAGCCGGTGGAACTGCGCGACGTGCTGCCGACGTTCCTGGACGCCGCCGGCGCCAGCACCCCACGCAAGCTCGACGGGGCCAGCCTGCTTGGGCTGATCCGCAACAACGGCGCCGGCTGGCGCGAGTTCATCGACCTGGAGCACAACATCTGCTACAGCCCGGAGAACCACTGGAACGCGCTCACTGACGGGCGCATGAAGTACATCTTCCATGCCCGCGATGGCGAGGAGCAGCTTTTCGACCTGGTCCGCGATGCGCACGAACTCAACGACCTGGCGTCCGATCCGGGCCACGAGGCCGAATTGCGCAAGTGGCGAGGCCGTCTCGTCGAGCACTTCGCCGAACGCGGCGAGCCGTTCCTGCGCAACGGCAAGCTGGGGCTGCGGCCGCAGGGGCAGATGCTCTCGCCGCACTTTCCCAGGTAGTGCCTGAAATTCGGCTCTATGACGGCAGCGCTCCTGGGGTCACATCTACGATGAAACCGGGAATTTCGGATACAGGTGGACACTTCGGTGGTTTCTGACGTAGGATAGATGCGAGTGCGATTCGAGACCCCGAAGGCCGTTCAATCGCTTTAGAGTGTGAGCCAATTCTAGACGATCAAGTACGGTTCGTCAGGGAAAACTGGAACATGAATTCGAGTCGGTGCGCTCTATCTTTATGGAAAGCTCCCCCCCAACTCGGTCATGGCCGTTTGCGAAGTCACTCGAATTCCTCCATAAAGTGAAGTATGGAGGGACTGTGGGCAAATTGACCGCAATAGCCGTGACTGCCCTCCTCGTTGTTGCCGTGACGATGGTCAGCGCCTGGGGCAATGAGACAGTTCACTTGGCCGGGCTGGGGATCATTGTTGTGATCGTGTTTGCAGTGTTTCGCAGGATTGCCAAAACACTTGAAGCGTCTCCAGAAGTGGCGATTCTGGAGGGTGCGGAGTTCATTAGGTACCGGCAGCTAGAGATCGCTGCGAAGAATATTCCGGCAATTCCGTTGACCCCTGCGATCCCAGATCCTGTTCCGCCACCCATGCAGGCGATTGAAGGTCCCACTGAGGAAGAGGAAGGTTGAATATGGCGTGGTTCTTCCTGCATCTCGCGGTCAGCTTCGATTTTCCGAAACCCATACCCCGTACAGATCCACCCCCTGGCGCGCCATTATCGCCAACGGCAATCAATGCCTTCACATTACTTCGGCCAGCCGACCCGTTGGATGAGGCTCAGCAGTCGATTCAGAATGTACTCAACAGAGCCAAGGACTGGATTCGCTATGCCCCCCAACTGCTGGATACTGTACACCAGTAGCGACGCGAGCACTTGGTACAAACGTTTGAGTAAGATTTCTGGAATCAAGAAACATACGTTCTTTATATGCGAACTGAACATCACTAACAGGGGCGGATGGCTTCCAAAGGGTGTTTGGGATTGGATAAAGCAAGACCGCGTTTGAAACAAGATCGGATCGCGCAGGCAAGGCGCCTAACGGAGCTATTTGGATCAGAGCGATTTTCAGGCACTACCTTCCTATCGATAAGGAGCGACGCAGAGCGATAATAGGTAAGATGGCTGAGCGTCTCGTCATGTCGCGTCTGGTCCGCCGGGATGAGGCCGACCGGGACTTCGACATTGACTTTTGGCAATCTCTGGGCGATACCAAGGTGTTCGCCGCGGCGTGGGATCTGGTAGTGACGGCTGAGAGCGCGCGAGGTGTGGATGAAGATCAACTCCGACTTCAGAGATCTGTTGGAACGCTTTATCGCCGCGCAGGTCAAGTTTCTGGTGGTGGGCGGATACGCCGTCATTAAATACACCGAGCCCTACTACACCAAGGACCTGGACATTTGGATCGAGCCGGATCCGGAGAACGCATCCCGGACCCTTGCCGCGCTAAAGGCGTTCGGCGCCCCTGTTGCCGACGTCAGAGTGGAGGATCTGCTCAATTCTGACCTGGTATATCAGGTCGGGGTGGAGCCGGTGCGCGTGGACGTAATGAGCGCCATCCCGGGCCTGTCGTTCGCCGACACCTGGGCGCATCATGACACGGCCGATTTCGATGGGCTGCCCGTCCCCATTCTCTCTTTGCCGGACATCATCGCAGCGAAAAAGGCCTCCTCGCGGCCGAAAGACCGAATCCAGATCCGCCAGCTCGAAATGGCCCTGCTCAGGGCAGGCACGCGCTCTCCGAGTCAGTAGAGCGCGCGGCGGGCACTTTGTTACCATGAAATTCTGCGGATCGGGATTCACACCTCCATCGCGGGGTCGCTTGAAAGAGCCGCATTGAAGGCCGCGGAACTGGGCGCCAACACGTTTCAGATATTCTCTTCGAGCCCGCGCATGTGGCGTGCGTCCGTGCCTCGCCAGGACGATATCCGGCGGCTGAGGGAGGCCAGAACGCGGTTCGACCTGAGGCCGCTGGCGATTCACGTGAACTACCTGGTCAACCTGGCTTCGCTCGACCCCGTCATCCGGGCCCGCTCCATCGCGGCGTTCCGGGGCGAACTGGAACGGGCCGAGGCGATCGGCGCGGAGTACCTGGTGGTCCATCCGGGAAGTTACAAAGGGTACTCGCTGGAGCAGGGCATCGCGGCGTTCGCGTTGGGAGTGCAGCAGGCCGCGGCGGAGATGGCCGCCCCCAAAGTCATGGTACTGATCGAAAACACGGTGGGTTGCGGAGCACAGATCGGGTGCCGGTTCGAAGACCTGCGCTCCATCCGGAAGCTGGTGGGCGGCCTCACGGACCTGCGCGTGGGCTACTGCCTGGATACCTGCCACCTGCTGGGAGCGGGCTTCAACGTCGCCACGCGCGCGGGTCTGGAACGTACGCTGGAGCAGGCGGGAGACATTCTGGGGCTCGGCAACGTCCGGCTGATTCATGCCAACGATTCCAAGGCCCCGCTCGGCGCGCACCTGGACCGCCACCAGCACATTGGCCGGGGCCATATCGGCGAGGCCGGCTTCCGCCGCATCCTGGCGCACCCCAGGCTACGCCGAAAGCCTTTTATCCTGGAAACCCCGGTGGACGATCCCGGCGACGACCGCCGCAATCTGGACACACTGAAACAACTATGCCCGAAAAGCCGTACGACCACAACCAGATCGAACTGAAGTGGTTCGAGCGTTGGCAGAACGCCAGCTTCTATAAAGCCGAGGAGGACTCCTCGCTGCCGAAGTTTTATGTGCTGGAGATGCTGCCGTATCCGAGCGGCACGCTGCACATCGGCCACATCCGCAACTACTCCATCGGCGACGCGCTGGCGCGCTATAAGTGGATGCGCGGCTTCAACGTGCTGCACCCCATGGGCTGGGACGCCTTCGGGCTGCCCGCCGAGAACGCCGCCATCGCCAACAAGCGACCGCCGCGCGACTGGACCCTGCACAATATCGCCGCCATGAAGAAGACGCACCGGCGGTTCGGGTTCAGCTACGACTGGGAGCGCGAGGTTTCCACCTGCGAGCCGGAGTACTACCGCTGGAACCAGTGGTTCTTCCTGCGCATGCTGGAGCGCGGGCTGGCCTATCGCAAGAAGGCGCTGCTGAACTGGTGCCCCAAGTGCGCCACGGTGCTGGCCAACGAGCAGGTGGTGGAGGGTTGCTGCTGGCGCCACGACGATACCCCCGTGGAGCAGCGCGCGCTCGAGCAGTGGTTCCTCAAGATCACCGATTACGCCGACCAGTTGCTGGCCGACATCGCGCAACTGGAAGAGGGCTGGCCGGAGCGTGTGCTCACCATGCAGCGCAACTGGATCGGCCGCTCCGAAGGCGCGGAAGTGGATTTCACCCTCGAGGGCGGCAGCCCCATCCGGGTGTTCACCACGCGTGTGGACACGATATACGGCGCCACCTGCGTGATCGTGGCCCCGGAGCATCCGCTGAACGAGACCCTGCTCGACGCCGCCGGCAAGGCGCGCGCCAAGGCCATGGTGGACGCACGCGCCAACCGCGACCCCGGCGATATCGAAAAGGAAGGCTTCTTCACCGGCCGCTATGCCACTAACCCCTACAGCGGCGAGCGCGTGCCGGTGTGGGTGGGCAACTTCGTCCTGATGGGCTACGGCACGGGAGCCATCATGGCCGTGCCCGCGCACGACGAACGCGATTTCGAATTCTGCCGCAAGTACGGCATCCCGGTGCGGCCGGTGATCCGTCCGGCAGACGGCGAACTGGCTCGCGAGGACACCATGCAGGCCGCCTTCACCGACGACGGCATCATGGAGAATTCCGGCGAGTGGAGCGGGCTGAGCAGCGAGGAAGGCCGCCGCCGGATGGCCGCCAAGGCCGAGCGCGAAGGCTTCGGCAAAGCCGCCGTCACCTTCCGCATCAAGGACTGGGGCATCTCCCGGCAGCGCTACTGGGGCACCCCCATCCCGGTGATTCATTGCCCGCAGTGCGGCATCGTGCCGGTGCCGGACGATCAGCTTCCCGTGGTGCTGCCGAACAGGGTCGAGATTACCGGCAGCGGGAGGTCGCCGCTCGAGAACGTGCCCGAGTTCGTCAACACCACCTGTCCGAAGTGCGGCGGGGCGGCGCGGCGCGAGACCGATACCATGGACACCTTCATTGACTCGTCCTGGTATTTCTACCGTTACTGCGACGCGCGCAACGGCGGCGCGCCATTCGACTCCGGAAAGATCGCCTACTGGTTCCCCATCGATCAGTACATCGGCGGGGTCGAGCACGCCATTCTGCACCTGATCTACTCGCGCTTTTTCACCAAGGTGATGCGGGACATCGGGCTCATCCGCAACGACGAGCCGGCCAGGCGCCTGTTCACACAGGGCATGGTGATCGCCGATGGCGCCAAGATGTCGAAGTCCAAGGGCAACGTGGTGGGCGCAGACGCGGTGGCCGAGCGCTACGGCACCGACACCGCGCGCATGTTCGTGCTCTTCGCCGCGCCGCCCGAAAGGGACGTGGACTGGCGCGAGGAGGGCGTGGAGGGCATCTACCGTTTCCTGGGGCGCGTGTACCGCTTCGCCACGCGCAATGTGGAGCGCTCGCGCCAGGCCGGCACGCCCGGCGAAGCCGACCGCAAGGTGCTGCGCAAATTGCACCAGACGGTCCGCAAGATCACCGAGGACTTCGAGACCCGCTGGCACTTCAACACCTGCATCGCCTCCATCATGGAACTGGTGAACGTGCTCTACGCGGAGGAGGCCAACCTCTGCGGCGGCACGCTGGCCGAGGTGCTGGAGAAACTGGCCCTGCTGCTCGGCCCGTTCGCGCCATACCTGGCGCAGGAGATCTGGGAGGAAACCGGCCGCACCGGCCCGGTATTCCGCCAGGCGTGGCCGTGCTTCGATGCGGAACTGGCCAAGGAAGAGGAAGCGGAGATCGTGCTGCAGATCAACGGCAAGCTGCGCAGCCGCGTGTGGCTGCCCTTCGGCACGGCGAAGGATGCGTTGGAGCGCGCCGCGCTGGCGGACGAGAAAATTCAGGCGCAGGTGTCCGGCAAGCAGGTGATCAAGCTGATCGTGGTGCCCGATAAGCTGGTGAATATCGTAATCCGGGGTTGAGCTTTTATTCCGGTTCAGTTGGAAATGGAAAAAGCGTTCTCCCATTAAGGTAAAGGAGAGAACGTATGAAAAAGCAACGGAAGCACTACACGCCGGAAGAAAAGGTCGCCATCCTGAAGGGGCATCTGCTGGAGAATGAGCCGATCTCGAAGCTCTGCGGCGAGCTCGGCTTGTAGCCCACGGTCTTCCACCGCCGGCAGAAAGATTTCTTCGAGAACGGCGCGGCCGCCTTCGAGCAGAAGGCGCTACCGACGTTCATCGGGTGGCTCGACATCACCGCCAGCAAGTTCTACGACTGGCGGGACCGCTACGGCAAAGTGAATGAGCACAACGGCTGGGTTCCCCGCGATTTCTGGTTGGAGCGGTGGGAGAAAAGGCCATCATCGGATTCCATCTGAAGAACCCGCTCGAAGGTTACCGGCGGCTGACGTACATGATGCTGGATGCAGGCCTCACTTGCCCTTCGCCCTGCGCCTCTCTTCGCGTTTGGTTGAAGGAGTCTGCTGGCGGGCCGGTTGGTTTCCGGCGGGCATCCACTGTGGCACCTGGTCACCGCGGACGACCTCAATGATGCTGAATACGTCGTCCTTGTCATCCGTGTTCACGAGGGCGAGATCGCTTCCTCGGACGCCTCCGTGGGCCAGCACTGCGTCACGCAGCGTGACGGTTACGTCATGCCATTGCTTGTCCCCGTTTCCGGTGATGGCAAGCGCGGTTTTCATCACAGGCGCGCCGGCGTCGTACACCAGTTTCCAGCTCGAGCCTGCCTGGCCGTCGTACCAGGCCACGTGGACCGTCACGACTTTGGGCTGCCTATTCGAGAAGAATCTGTCGTGCAGCTTGAACCGCAGGGAGTCCTTGCCGGAGGCGTGCTCGAACCCGCGGGCGAATCGGGCATAGATCGAGGAAGCCGGGGTGATGGGTCCCCCGACCCGCCACAAGGGTACCGACGTTGCGTCGGCGTCAATCTGGTAAAGAAACCGGGAGTAATTGTCCGGCCAGATATCCCACCCTACATCGTTGAAGCCTTTTTGCTCCCGCCGTTGTTCCACCTGCCCCATCGTCAGCGCCTCCGGGTCGTCCGCGCGGGCCCCATATCTTGAAAACTGCTGGCAAATCTTCAACATGCGCTCCACGTTCTTGCGCGCGGCCTTGCCGAACTTCGCTTCGGGATAGGCCGTGGTGTCGGCGGCATCCAGCCCCTTGTGCAAGGCGCAGAAGGCGCCGGTCGCGCTCTCGGGACGGATTTGTCCGGCGTACCGGTTAAAGAAATGAAAGGAGTGATCGAAACCTTCGGCTTTGGCCGCCTCGATGGCTCCGGCGGAGATGTCCCACACGCTCTGCCCGCCGTTGAGCGCGTTCAAGGCGCCCCAGTAGAAATTAAGTGGCAGGTTGAGCTGGTAGAACGGCCTCGTCCAGGTCTGGTCCATCTCGGAGCGGCGGAACAGGGTGAGCCCCTTGGGGTCGATGAGAAAGCGGGTCCATTGATCATACAGGGTCCGCTCGCCGCTCAAGTGATGCCCGCGGGAGAGCGCCCCGTTCTTGAACCCGAAGCCGCTCTTGCAGTGAGCGGTCACCCAGTCCCATTCTTCAGCAAACCCCCGGCCTCCGTCGGCGTCGCCGCCGATCGAATTGAAGAGCAGGTCGATGGGCCGGCCGGGACCCTGCTGGAAGGTCCTTACGAACAAGGCGAAGGCATCCAGGCGAAAGGCGCGCCACTGCGGGGAGGATTTGGGCAAATTGTAGCGGGCATCTTTGGGTTCGCCTTTGTACGCGCACTCATCTCCGGTGCACCCGGTCTTCACCTGGATGAAGGCGATGCGCGCTTGCTTCTCGGCGGGATAGCCGCGGATGTGCTTCCCGAATGCCGTGATCAGCCTTTGAAAGTAGGATTTGTAGGCCGGGGCGAGAGGATACGGATAGTGCGGCCATTTGCCCTTGTGCCGCTCATCATCGGTAAAAACCTTGGGGACCCCCTCCGCGTAAATCCACTCCGGTGCCTCCGGGCCGACCCCCAGAGAAAGATACAAGGACATCTTCCGCTGGACCGCCTTCTCCACCGCCTGATCCAGCCCGCTCCAGTCAAAGGCGCCCGACTGCCGCTCCACTTCGCCCCAAGTCGCGTTGAACGAAAGCCCCTTCAGAAAAGGGTACTGCTTGGGATCGAAGGAAGCTCCCCGATCCCACACCCCGAAGGAGTTCACGGGGACTTCGGCCCAAACCGCGCCCAACGCGATTGCGCCAGCCAGGCAGACCGGGGCCAGTTTCCGGAAGAGAAAACTTAATAAGGAGCGAATGAGGTTCATGAATTTGGCCTGGGTTTTCGGACAGACGGGCGAAGGCATTAGCTGCAAGTGTAACCCCTTGTTCCATGTAAATGGCGCTCGCGCAAGTACCGCGCCCGCTCTCCCTCTGTTGGCGTGGAGCCCGTCGTGGCTTCAAACTGCGCCCAAACGGAGTGCCGCGATGTCGGAGGCGCCTCGCGCCGGATCGCGAGGGTTCAATATCGTCCTGCGGTGGCGAGCCTCCGCACGGGCTGGCGGACCCACGGCTCCAGCCCCCGCGGGTCCACGCGCAAGTGGACGACCGTGGTTTCGTTCGGCTCCATATTGGCGATCAGCATTTTCACGTGCTCGCCCGCCTGGCTGGTGTAGATCAGTGTGGTTTCGCGTCCATGACGCGAGATCACACGGATAAAGGGCCGCCATTCCGGGCCGAGCCGGCCGCCGACGGTCTGCTCCAGGCCGGATGCGCTGAAATTCTCGAATACCGCCAGGCGCACATCTCTGGCCCCTGCAGGGCGAATCACCTTGACGAAGAAATTCACGACTCCGAACAGCGGGATCCGGGTGTGCCGCACGTGGTAATCGGTTTCAATGCCCCGCACCAGCGTATCGAATTCGCGGTCGCCGGCGGCCAGGGTTGCCGTGATCAGGATGGCCAGCAGCGCGGGTTTCATTTTTTCTCTTCCTTCGGCGCCACCCGCGGCAGGCGCGGGATGCCGAACTGTCCGCTGAGCGCGCTCAACTGCTCGGGGTCGATGGGCCCGTCGATGTAGACCACGGTGAGCTCGCGCGGCTCGGCGGCCATCACCGCCAGCCCGCCGATCTGGGTGTTCTCGGATTTGAAGAAGACCTCCGCGTTGTCGCCCTTTCCGCGGCTGCGCACCCCGACGACGCGCGACCACTGCGGGCCGCGCAGTTGCGAGCGCAGCGATTCAACGTCGGCCTCGCTGTACTGGCCCGGGGAATCGAACTCGAAGGAGCGCACGTAGATGCCTTTGAGCCCTGAAATCAGCTTCTTGGCCTGGGCCTCGTCACGGCTCTTTTGCGACAGGAACCTCCCGGCAAGCACCAGCATCTGTTTATCGAGCGTGACCTCGACCGATTCTTTGGCCTTGGCGGCGAGCTTTTCCACGTTGAGCGGAATTTTGAATTCCTGCGCGCCCAACGAAACGGCCAACAACGAAACGGCCATCCACCTCATAGTTTTCTCTCCTCAATGCGGTTGATCTGCCGCACCTTGCTCTGGGCCATGTGCAATTTGGCGGCGGCGATGCGCAGGGCCATCATGACCTCGCGCCGGGCAGCCTCGCCACGGGCGCGCTCCGCCCGGCGGTGCTGATACTGAATACCGGCCAGCATCAGAGAGGCTGCTGCCGCCCAGGCCAGCGCCGGGCGCCACCACGGCCGGGGCTTGCGCGCGCCCTGGGCCGCCACCCGCGCCAGCACGCGGGCGGCAAAGCCTTCGGGCGGGTCCACCCGCCGCAGCGCGCTTCGCAACTCCTCGTCCAAATTCATCGGATCGCTCCCGTAACCCGGCCGATTTTTTCCCGCAGCACGGCCAGCGAGCGCTGCAGCCGGCTCTTCACCGTGCCCAGCGGCAGATTTAAGACCTCGGCGATTTCCTCCGGCCCCATTTCCTCCTGAAAGCGCAGGACCACCACGGCGCGCGCTTTGGGCGGCAGCGCGGCCACCAGTTGCCGCAGCCGCTCGCCGAGCCACGGGTCGCGCACCCGCGGCGCCTCCGCCGGGCGCCGCACCTCTTCCAGACTGACCTGCCTGCGGGCATTTCGCCGCCGGCTGTAGTCCATGGAGCGGTGGCTGGCCACCCGCCGCAGCCAGTTGGCGGCATGTTCCGGGGAGGCCAGTTGGCCCAGGCAGCGGTAGAGCTGGAGAAACACCTCCTG
>JAMCRM010000134.1 GCA_023380575.1 Acidobacteriota bacterium
TTCTGGACCGCCTGGAAACCTGGGCGGCGGGGACCGCCGCTTCCCTGGCCGGCGCGGGACTGCTGCGGGCCGTCCAGGACGCTCTCAGCGAAGCCAGCGAGCACACCGGGAAGCCCGGGCCGCTGCGCACGGCGGCGGCACATGAGGCCGCTTCTCAACTCGCCCTTTACCTGCGGCACATGAGCTCGGATTTCCGCGCCATTGACGACCTGACGTGCCAGCCGCCCGACGGGGACATCGAAAGCCCGGCGCATTTCCGTCCGGACCGGCGCGAAAAGGAATTCGAACTGTGGCACGAACTGAAAATCGGGGTCCGGTCCTATGTGACGCTTGGCCGGCGCCCGTTCCGGTTCGAAGCGCGGCGCCCGGCGCCGCCCTGGGAGCTTTCGAATCCGCTGAGCTACCCGGAAATCGCCAAGGACCTGGAACTCAGCGAAGGCACCGACGTTGTCTATCGAACCTGTTACCGCGCGTGCGCCGGCGGTCCGTTCAGGGGGGCAGAGGGAGCCGGCGAAGTAACCAGGCGATTGAACGGCTGTCCCGATCACCCCATCGAACTGTGGGATAACGACGGCATTGTCAACACCGCTTCGATGCCCTGGCCCGAAGGCGATAACATCCTGGTTCCCGCGGACCACATGGACATCGTGGGACACCACAAGCTGCTCAAGGCTGACGCCGCCTCGGGCCGCGCGTACCAGAGTTACGACCTGCTGCGGTCGAATTCGGGCATGGGTGCGGACGCGCTACGGGAGATCTGGATCGAGATTTTCGACTTCTCCCTGGGCCGGCCGCATCCGGAGCGCGCGGCCGGCGCCGGCGGCGAATGATTGTCAGCTCGTTTTGAACGAGAAGAACTCCGCCACGTTTTCTTTCAGGAGTTGCGGGAAGCTCTTGTCCAGGTAGCTGCGGATGGAGACGTAGCACTGGTCGCAATCGTTGCCATCGGTGAACTCGCGAATCATGCGGGGCTGTTCATCCAGTCCGAAGCGCTGGAACTGCATGGAGCAGGGCTGCAGTTCGCCCCGGCAGGTCACTACCAGAAAGCGCAGGCCGGCTTTGCAACCGGGCGTCCCGTTGTTGGCGAAGTAGCGGCGCGTGGCTTCGAGCGTAGATGGCGCGTTGACGATCCAGTTGGTGTCGTCGCGCCGGGCTTCCACGCGGTCCAGTTGCCCGTTCAACTCGGCTAACTGCTCCTGCGTGTCCAGGAAATAATCCCGGCAGCCGGTGCGCCGCGCCGAGTAGGCGCTGTAGCAGAGGTTGACGCCCCATTCCCTCGCCTTATCGGCGAGTGCGCCGATTTCGGAAACGTTCTCGGAGGTAATGCAGGAGTTCAAAACGATGTCGTCATGGCCCAGCGCGGCCAGGCGCGGCATGATCCAGCTGAGATGCCTGTAAAGACCCGGATGCTTGCGAAACTCGTCGTGGCGCTCGTCGGGGAAATCCAGGCTGACGGAAAACTGGTCAATACCCGCTTCGCGCAGGGCCAGGTACTTCTGTTCGGTCATGAGCGACCAGTTGGAGACCAGGATCGTGTAAGGCAGCCCGCCGCCGCACTGGATATTGTGGACAATTTCTACAATGTCCTTGCGCATGAGCGGCTCGCCGCCGGAAACCTGCACCACGCACGGCCGCAGCTTATCCATGTAGCGGCGGTAGTCGGTGGGTTTCAGGTTGCGGGAGTCGTCCTTGGGACCGCCATGGTCGCAGTGCTTGCACCAGCAGGTGCAGGAGTCCGTCACCTCGAACGAGACGACGATAGGACGCCGGGCGATCCAATTCACGGAGCCGCGTCCGATGATTCTCAGCGATTCGACCAGGGGAACTTTACGCATATCGGCCCCCGCGTTCCGCGGCCTCACAAAGAGGCCCGAAAAGGGGATTTTCGGATCCCGAATAATTCGGTGACTGCGATGGTAACAAGCAGCGCATCTGTTTGCAAGCCTTACGTTTGCGGTCCGACCACCTGTACCAGGCCGGCCTCTTTTCCGGCCGGCTCGGGATGGCAGGAGCGGGTCTGCGGCGCGCGCCAGAAATCCAGCAGTGAAACCTGGTGCGCACAGGCCACCGTGCAGCGCGGGGCGCACTGTTTGGCGGTCAGGAACTCCCGCCGGATGTCTTCCACGGTGTACCGTTCGAGCGGCATGGCGGGATAGCCCCTTTGTTGGGAGCAGTAGTGCACCAGTCCGTCCTCGCAGATATACAGGTAGCGGGCTCCCGCGCGGCAGCGCCAGTGGTTCTCCCGCCCGTCCGCGATATTGTCCTGGAAGTAGTTGATCCGGGCATAGCTGTGCTTCTCCATGGCGCGCATGGCGAGGTAAACCTCTCGCTCGGCTTCGGAAAGGGGCCGTAATTGCCCGCCCGCCTCATGGATGATGCCCACCGTGGAGGTGAAACCCAGATCCAGCGCCCGCCGGCCGATTGTCAGGGCATCCTGCGGGTCGCGGATGCCGCCGCCCACCACGGAATTGATGTTGACGTGGAAATCGGCGTAAGCGGCGAGCAGTTCGAGCTTGCGGTCCAGCACCTTGAGGCTTTTCTTGGAGACGTCATCGGGCCGCACGTTGTCTATGGAGATCTGCAGGTGGTCCAGGCCGGCGCGGTTCAGCCGCTGGATGCGCTCCCGCGTGAGCAGGTAGCCATTAGTAATCAGGCCGGCAAGCATCCCGCGGCCGCGCACGCGCGCGATGAGCGGATCGAGGTCCGGATAGAGCAGCGGCTCGCCTCCACTGATAGTGACAACCGTGGTGCCGAGCGCCGCCAGGCGATCCACTCGCCCGTACATGTCGGCCGGCGGGACGGGCTTCGAGACATTGTCGTATTCGTTACAGTAGGCGCAAGCCAGGTTGCAGCGGCGCATGGGAACAATGTGGGCCAGTACCGGATGGTCCGTAGCGGCCAGCCCCCGGGCGATCATGCGCCACTCACGCGCCTGCCGGTGAAGCCTCTTCCACGTTCTCCTGAATTCGCGGGCTACATCTGCCATAGTGAGAGAGACCCTAATTTAATCACGGCGTTACCGGGATCCGAAGGGCCCTGCTTTGATTGGCGAGTTCCGGGGGTTGAACGGCAAGCCGGAGCCTGTCAGTGAGAACCGATGCGCATTGCAATCGATACCGTGCCGCTGCTGCTGCGCAGCGCCGGTGTGAAGACGTACGTTTACTACTGGGTGGAGCATCTTCTGCGCCAGGCC
>JAMCRM010000135.1 GCA_023380575.1 Acidobacteriota bacterium
GAGCGAGCAGCGACTTGAACGCGCTCAGGGCGCCTCGGCTGGGCGTCTGAAATTCGTTCACAAATTCCCACGCGTTTCCCACCATATCAAGCGCATGCGCGGGGCTCTCCCCCAGCGGGAATGAACCAACCGGCATCAGCCCGGGCGTTTTCACTGCCGGATTCCCCCGGACGTTCGCCAGCGCCGGATTCTGGTCTTTGCCCCACGGATACAGCCGCGCATCCTGGCCGCGCGAGGCCTTCTCCCATTCGAGGCCGGAGGGCAGCCGCTTGTCCGCCCACTTTGCAAACTCCTGGGCATCGACGAACGTGATGTGGACAGCCGGGAAATTCGGGCGTTCGGCCGGAAAGCCTTCCGGGAGCGGACGGCCTTTCTCGCGGCAAAAACGCGCATAGGCCGCGTTCGTGACCTCGGTCTGGTCGATGTAAAAATCCGGCAGCGATTCGGAGCGGCCGTCCTTGCCCGCGCGGAATGGCCCCCCGCGCACGAGCACCATGTTGCCGGACGGAGTCTCGATCGTCGCGTCCAGTTCGCGCCTGGCAGATTCGCGCGGAAACAGCACATATACCAGCCCGGCCACGAGCAGCAGCCCGAGAGCCGCGGCCGGAACAACCCAGGGCCTCTTCGGCTTCACCGGGGCGGCCGGCTTCTGCGCGCTGTCGAGAATGCCCTGCAGGTCGTGCCGTACGGCCGCGAACGACTGCGGCCTCCGCGCCGGATCCTTGGCGACAAGTGTCGCGACGAGGTCCGCCAGCGGCTCGGGGATGCCGGCCTGCTTTAGTGGTTCGAGGTTGAGAGAGCCGCTCAGAATCTGAGCGAAAAGCTGCTCGATGGAATCGGCTTTCAGCGGCCGTGTTCCGGTCACGAGTTCGAACAGCAGAATGCCGAACGCGTAAATATCGACCAGGTGCGTGACGTCGCGGCCGAGCACCTGCTCGGGAGCCATGTAGTACGGCGTTCCCATTGTCAGCCCGGGCGCGGTGAGCGTCATGTCGGGCGCCTTCGCGATCCCGAAATCCATGAGCTTCACCACGCCATCGGGGTTCACGTGAACGTTCTCCGGCTTGATGTCACGGTGGATGATGCGCTCGGAGTGGATATGCTCCAGCGCCGCCGCGATCTGCGCCGCAATCCTGATCTTGTTTGGCAGATCGCCGGCCCGGCCGTTCTTGATGAGGGCGCGCAGGTCCTCGCCGGTCAGGAACTCCATGACCATGTACGGCCGGCCGCCAGCATCCTCGCCGAAGTCGTAAATCCGGATGATGTTTTCGTGCAGGATCGTGCCGGCCGTGCGCGCTTCCTGCAAGAAGCGGGCCTTCGCCTGGGAATCGGCGCAAGCTTCATCCGTGAGGACTTTCACGACAACGATACGGCCGATTACCGTATCCCGGGCGCGGTACACTCGCGACATGCCGCCTCCCAGGTACTCCAGGATCTCGTACTTTCCGATTTGCGCAGGAATTTGCATGCTCAGCTATCCTCACCTCATTCGAAACAGCAGTTCCTTCCCTTCAAGAGTATCGATTGCCGGACGCAGTCCACGCGGCGCGGGACCGTAGAGGCAGCATCACTTCGGAGTACTTGCCTCGCTCGAAGGTCTCCCGGAGAACCTCGCCGGCGATGGGCCAGATGCAGTTCACGAGTTCTTGAAGGTTGGTATTTTCCCGGTAACCAGCGGATTGTACATCATCACGGCATAAGAAATGTGTTAACGCGTGCGCCGACACGCGCTGACTTCACCACACGCAGCACGGCGGGACCTTCGAGCAGGCCGAGCACCCGGCCCGCACTGGCCGAAGGGGTGGACCACAGTGACGCGCGGGCAGCGCGTTTCGGCGGGTGTGGCCGGCGGGCGCGAGGATGCGCGGGCCGATTCCAGGTGGCGCGGCCGCTCGAGGAAGACGGGTTCGGCTCCAACGGGCGGGGTTGGTGTTGGGCACCGAAGGTGAGGGTAGGGCAGAAGACGCTGAGCCTCACGGAACTAGTTCTGTTTGTGAGGCACGGAAAGCGGGCAGGTTAGAACTGCAGTTCGAGAGGTGAGGCACCACCCGCGATTTCGCGGATGCCGTTCGGGCACTGGCCTGCGATGCGGGCACAAGGCCGCGGGTTGGTGCTGGGCGTGCATGCGGGCATACTCGAGGGCACGACATGACATGAAGGCCGGCCTGCTCCTGCTGTTCGCGGCCGCCAGCGCTCCGGCTACGCCAACTCCCTTCATGTGTGGCTAGGGCTGGTCACTTTGTCACATAAGTGCCGGTCATGTCCGGCACCGTGATCTGCGTGACCGGGTTCCCGTCCGGGTCGAAATAGCTTTGGCCCGCCGGAAGTCCGACTGTCTTCGCCTTCCCTGTCCAGTTCACATACACGATCCCTTTTTCGTACGCTCGCGAGTACAGGCTGTAGCCCTTCGTCAGCCCCGGTTCCCGCTGGACTTGCAGCGCGCCGGCTGGACTGCCCAGAGCCGCTGCGATGCCGGAGTACGCGGCGGGCGGGACAGACTCGATAGTGCCTTCGATCTGGGGTGCGTAGAAAAAGTTCGGTCCTTTGATGAGCAGATAGATCAGGGACGCCGTCCGGATCTTCAGCGGATCCGTTACGGGGACTTCCGCGCGCGCAAGCACAACCCGTCCCTGCGACCCGAACCATGCGAGTTGCTGGAGAACGTCGTAAGTCGAGTTGCGCGCATAAGCGGCGC
>JAMCRM010000136.1 GCA_023380575.1 Acidobacteriota bacterium
GGAAGCCGGCCTGGCGGCCGGCTCGCGCGCGGATTTCGTGCTGTTCGGTTTCGACCCGGACCAGATGCGTTTGAAGGTTTTCGAAACCTGGGTGGACGGGGAGAGGGTGTTTTCGTGAAGAATTTCGGGATCATCGGCGGCGGCATCGTGGGGCTGGCCACGGCGTACCGCATCCTCGAAAAATGGCCGGGAGCCGGCGTGACGGTGCTCGAGAAAGAATCCGCCGTGGGGCGTCACCAGACGGGCAACAACAGCGGCGTGCTGCATGCGGGCCTCTACTACAAGCCAGGGTCCGTGAAAGCGCGGCTGGCGGTGCGGGGCATCCGGCAGATGGTGGCCTTCTGCCAGGAGCACGGGGTGGCCCACGAAGTGTGCGGCAAACTGGTGGTGGCCACCAGCGAGGCGCAAGTGCCGCGGCTGGAGGATCTCTATCAGCGCGGCCAGCAAAACGGACTGGAAGGCTTGCGCCTACTGCGGCCGGAGGAGATGCGGGAGATCGAACCGCATGCCGGGGGCGTGGCCGCACTGCGGGTGCCGCAGGAAGGCATTGTGGATTACCCGGCGGTGTGCCAGGCGCTGGTGCGGGAGATTGGCGCGCGCGGCGGCAAAGTGATTACCGGCGCCAGGGTGAAAGCCATGCATGCCACTTCCGCGGGATGGGTGATGGAGACCGGCGCGGGAGATTTCGAGGTGGGATTCGCCATCAACTGCGCGGGGCTCTACTCGGACCGCGTGGCGCGCGTGGCGGGCCAGCGGCGTGAAGTGCGCATCATTCCCTTCCGCGGCGAATACTACAAGATCAGGCCAGACCGGCAGTTTTTGGTGCGTCATCTGATCTACCCGGTACCGGATCCGAAGTTCCCGTTTCTCGGCGTGCATTTCACGCGGCTGATTCATGGGGGGATCGAGGCGGGACCGAACGCCGTGCTGGCCTTCGCGCGCGAAGGCTACCGCAAGAGCGATATAAATTTAGTCGATCTGCTCGACGTATTCACGTTCCCGGGCTTCTGGCGCTTTCTTCTGCGGTACCCCGGAATGTGCTGGAGCGAATTGCGCCGCTCTTTCAGCCGCAAGCTGTTCTGCCGTTCCCTCGCGGCGTTGGTGCCGGAGATCCGGGAAGCGGACCTCGATACGGGCGGCGCCGGCGTGCGCGCGCAGGCGATCGAGCCAGGCGGCGGGTTGGTCGAGGACTTCCGCTTCGTGCGGGGCCGCAATGTACTGCACGTGCTGAACGCGCCAAGCCCCGCGGCCACGGCATCGCTGGCTATCGGGGAAGAGATTGTGGCGGAACTTTGATTTTAGCGATCAGCTTTCAGCTATCAGCGATCAGCTTTCAGCTATCAGCTTTCAGGTTTCTATGAAAGATTTCCATGAACTGCAGGTCTGGCAGAAAGCACACCAGTTGACGTTGGCGGTCTATCAGATCACGGCCACCTTTCCGCGCGAGGAATTGTATGGATTGACGAGTCAACTCCGGCGATCATGTTCGTCAATCCCAGCTAATCTGGCGGAGGGGTGCGGACGCACTGGAGAGGCGGATTTTGCCCGCTTCTGTTCTATCGCTATGGGGTCGGCCAGTGAACTGGAATATCACCTTCTCCTGGCTAGAGATCTTCGGCTGATCAAGCCGAAGGATTATGAGGACATGGACCAGCGCGCTATCAAGTTGAAGCGCATGCTGACTGCGCTCATTCAAAAGCTGAAAGCCGACCGATGAAAGCAGCTATCAGCCATCAGCTATAGAGGTATTTTGCTGACCGCTGAAAGCTGATTGCTGAAAGCTGATTGTGAGACGTCACGCCAATCGACTGCTGCTGCTGGCCGCCGCGTTCCTGTTCTCGACCGGCGGCGCAGCCATTAAGGCTACCCACCTTTCCAGTTGGCAGGTGGCCGGCTTCCGGTCGGGGATCGCCGCCGCCATCCTGCTGTTCGTTCCGGGGGGCCGGGGGGCCTGGAGCAGGCGCACGTTGGCCGTAGGGTTCGTCTACGCCGCAACCATGGTACTGTTCGTGGCGGCCAACAAGCTCACCACCTCGGCCAACGCCATCTTCCTTCAGGACACCGCCCCGCTTTATCTTTTGCTGCTGGGCCCCCTTCTGCTGCATGAACGCCTGCACGGGGCCGATCTTTTGCTGGCCGCGGTCCTGGGCGCAGGCATGGGGCTGTTCTTCCTGGGCTCGGAACGCGCCGTGGCCACCGCTCCCGATCCGTTCCACGGAAACCTCGTCGCGGCTCTCTCCGGCATCGCCTGGGCGCTTACCATCGCGGGGCTTCGCTGGGTGGGGCGCGGCGGCCAAACCGGCATGTCCACCGTGGTGGCGGGCAACCTGCTGGCGTTCCTGGTATGTCTTCCGCTCGCCCTGCCGGTGGCGCACATGGGCTGGCGCGATGGCGCCGCGCTGGCCTATCTCGGGATCTTTCAAATCGGGCTCGCCTATACCTGTCTTACCCGCGCCATGCGGCACGTGCCCGCGTTCGAAGCCTCCGCCGTGCTGTTGGCGGAACCGGCCCTGAACCCGGTGTGGGCTTACCTGGTCCACGGCGAACGGCCCAGCCGGTGGGCCATCGCGGGGGGCGCGCTGATTCTCTGCGCCACCCTGGTCAACGCGTGGTGGCACTCTCGACCAGGGAAAGAATAGTGGCCGGCGCATTGCCTTCCAGCCGGTTGTTCACGAACAGGAAGGCCACGTGCTGCTTTTCGCGCGCTCTTTCAATGAGCACCCGCATGGATTCGCGCGCTTCAGGGTTGGGGTCCTTCACCTCCGTATAGGGCGCGAACATGTTCACGGCGTCCTCGTAGGAGCGGCCGCGCCGCAGCAGCGCCCGGCACACCAGGAAATCGGCCGTCACCGAATCCGGAATGGCGATCTGCCGCTTGAGTTCCGGCATACGCGACCACGCGTTGTAGACGTGCGCCACTTTGTGCCCGCGCAGGCAGGCGAAGTAGTCCCGCGCCAGGTACTCCGGATTGCGAACCTCCACGGCGTAGCGAAATTCGCCCGGCAGCGCCGCCAGAAACGGGTCGAGGCGGTCGAGAAACTCCCCCAATTCGGCGAAGCTGCGCTTACTGAAGGTGCCGAATTCGAAGATGAGCAACGCCGTTTTGGCCCGGTAGGGCTCGAGCGGCCGGAGAAAAAGGTCCTTCAGCATCGCGGCGTCCAGGAAGGATTCGTTCTCGTGGCCGGCCTGCGGCCCATAGCGCGGGTGCGAAGGAAAATTCCGGCAGGTGATCTGCTCCGGCACCTTGAAGGCGAAGCGGAAGTTTTCCGGAACCAGGCCGAACAGCCGCTTCCAGAAGGCATGCGGCGGAAACTGGTAAAAGGAGAAGTCGCCGCACACGGCCGGGAAGCTCTGGGCGTACTCCTTGAGACAGGTATCCTCGAACAGGCGGCGCGAAAAGCGGCCCCGAGCCAGGTAATTGGAGCGCGTGTACACCTGCCCGAACCAGCCCTCGTATTTCCAGGAACTGCCGCCGATGAAAATGTTCTCCCGGGCCAGCGCGCGCAGGTTTTCGGCCAGGCGTTCACGTTCGAACTGCCGGGCTTCCTCGAATAATGGTCCCATCTACCAGGCCTTGGCGGAGCGGTATCCGTAAGGGTCCGCGCCCGCTTCAATCACGCCGCCCGGGGTGAGCCGGATGAGCACCGGGGCCGCGCCGCTCGAATAGCGCGAACGCATTTCCAGCTTATGATGACGCGCCGCCAGCGCGGCCGCAACGGAGGGGGGGATGCGTTCGTCCAGCAGCAGGTCGCCGGGGCTCATGGCGTGGTTATCGAAGCTGGAAACCAGGTGGCGCGTCTGGAAGCGCGGCGCCTCCACGGCCTGCTCCGCATTCATGCCGAACTCCAGCACGTTAAAAAGCAGCTGAATGAGAGACTGCTCCTGGTTGTCTCCGCCGGGGGTGGAAAGGGCGAGCAGCGGCTGGCCGTTTTCGGTGACCAGCGTCGGGCTGAGGGTCACGCGCGGCCGTTTGCCCCCGGCCAGTTCGTTGGGGTGTCCCGGGATCAGCAGAAAACTCTGTGCGCGGCATGGGATTCGGCGTGACCGGCATAGCCTTCGAGCATGGCCCCCAACGTCATGGGACCGTTTTCGCTGTGGTTGCCCACGCGCTCGTAAGCGCC
>JAMCRM010000137.1 GCA_023380575.1 Acidobacteriota bacterium
GGCGGCGCTGAGACCTTGGAGTCGATTGACTTCCGCGCCTTCGGGCCGCTATACTGTTTATCCGCTCCGTTCGCACAATCCCTTGGAACTTTTTCTATTCCAGGCGCGTCTACCGTAAGACGCTGCTGTATTTCACAACACCCAGACGAGATATGAAGACAGTTGGGAAGACCAAATACGAGAATTATCGAAAGGCACTGAAGAAGAAGGCCGACGAGTTGCGCCGGAGCATGTCCGCGCACACCGTCGCGCAACTCGTAAGCCGGCAGGAATGCCCGTCCGACGAGGGGGACCTGAGTCAACAAAGCCACGAAGAGTGGATTTTTCTAAACCGCAATACTCTCGATATGAAATTGCTGCGGGAAGTGCAGGATGCGCTGGTGCGCATCGAGCATGGCACCTATGGCACGTGTCAGGAGTGTGAGGAGCCGATTTCTCCGAAACGGCTTGACGCCATTCCGTGGGCCCATTACTGCGTCAAGTGCCAGGAGCGTGCCAACCAGCGCGCCTGCGGCGGCCCCAGCCACGAACACGAAGACGACTTCCAGGAAACCGTCTGAACCAGGACGATCACACGCCCGGGCCGAATCCCGAGCCTTGTGTTTCGGTGTACAATGAGTCGGGTTGTTGTGTTTTTACCCGTAAGGGCTGGGGGACAGTATGGAAAAACCGGCGCAAAATATCCAAGATAGCTTTCTAAACAACGCTCGCAAAGACAAAATCGTCCTCACCATCTACCTAATGAGTGGCGTGAAGCTCTCTGGGAGGATCAAGAGCTTTGACAAGTATTCGCTGGTGCTCGAGACCAATAACCAGGAGCAACTGATTTTCAAGCACGCCATTTCGACGGTGGTGACGTTGAAGTCGTTGTCGCACCAATACTCCAGCAGCCAGCAGGCGGCCGCCCAGAGCGCGGGTAGCGCGTCTCAGGGCGCTGGCGCCGCGCACGTCGAATCGTCGGAGGCGTAGATCCGGGATTCCTCTGGCGAAACCCGCGAGGGCGCCATTCTGGTCGGCGTAGACCTGAAAGCCCGGGGGGTCAGGCCCGCCGGGGTTTTGGCCTATACTCCCGAGGAATCGCTCGCCGAACTTGCCGAACTGACCGAAAGCGCCGGGGGCAAGGTGATCGACAGGCTGGTGCAGAGCCGGCCCGCCCCGGAAGCCGCAACCCTGGTAGGCGCAGGCTTGGTAGAGCGTCTGGCCACCCAAGCCAAGGCTGAGCGCGCCGACATGGTCATCTTCGACCAGGAACTCACTCCCACCCAACAGCGAAATCTGGAAAATGCGCTGGGCGCCAAAGTCCTGGACCGCACCCAGCTCATCCTGGACATCTTCGCCCGTCGCGCGCGCACCCGTGAAGGCCGGCTCCAGGTGGAACTGGCCCAGTTGAATTATCTGCTCCCGCGACTCGCCGGAAGAGGCAGAGAAATGTCCCGCCTGGGCGGCGGCATCGGCACCCGGGGCCCGGGCGAAACGCAGTTGGAGACCGACCGCCGGCGCATCGCGCGCCGCATCCGCAAAATCCGGGAAGATCTGGAGGCGGTGCGCGATGCCCGCGCGGTTCACCGAAAGCAGCGCCAGGCCGTTCCCCTGGCTACGGCCGCGCTGGTCGGCTATACCAACGCCGGCAAGTCCACGCTATTCAACCGGCTCACCAGCGCCGGCGTGCTGGCCGACAACCAGATGTTCGCCACCTTGGACCCGACCGTGCGCGCGGTCCGCCTGCCCTCCCGCCGCCGCCTGCTGCTGAGCGACACCGTCGGATTCATCCGCAACCTGCCCACCACGCTGGTCGAATCCTTCCGCGCCACCCTGGAAGAGGTAACCGCGGCCGCCCTGATTCTGCACGTCGTGGATGCCGCTTCCCCGCATGCGCTGGCCCACATCGAGCACGTTTCCAAGGTGCTGGCCGAAATCGGCGCGTCCGAAATCCCGCAATTGCTGGTGCTGAACAAGATGGACCGCCCCGAACATCTTGAACCCTCCCGCGCTTCCAGGCCCGCGGTAGCGATCTCCGCGCTGACGGGCGAGGGCGTGGACGAACTGCTTGCCACCGTGGACCGGGATCTCCCCTTCGATCCGGTAACGCGAACCAGCTTCCGCTTTCCCGCCGAGGGAGGCGCACCGTTGGACCTCATCTACCGTTTCGGGCGGGTGCTGGAAACCCGCTACACCGGCCATGGCTGCGAAGTCGAGGCCGATGTCCCGGAGTCGCTCCGGCGCAAGCTTGCCGGCTGGGTGATTTCCTGAACGGCTGTGGAAAAAACTGTGGGAAAGCGCTTTTCGGAGGTGGCCATCTGCTGTCCGATAAGGTACTTACCTTCAAAATGAACCACCGTGCAGCAACTCACGCAAGTGGCCTATACCCAAACGGTTATCGGGGAACCGCACAAATCTGTCTTGAGCCGCCGCGATGCTCCGCGCCCATCGCGCCATACATTCCGTTGTTTTCCACAGTTGTCGGGTTCCGGCATCCGGCTGTATATTTGGGGTGGGCCGATGAACTTTCCTAACTACCTGACGCTTTTGCGTATCTTTTTCGTCCCGCTGCTGGTAGCTGCCCTGGTTCAGGAGAGCGTCACGCTGCGGCTCGGCTCCGTGGTGATCACCAATGACTGGCTGGCGCTGGCCATTTTCCTGGCTGCCGCCGCCACCGACCTGCTGGACGGCTACCTGGCGAGGCGCTGGAAACAGGTGACCACCATCGGCACGCTGTTGGATCCCATCGCCGACAAACTGTTGATCTCGGCGGCGCTGATCGCGCTGGTGCAGGTGCAGGCTGTTCCCGGCTGGATCGTGGTGGTGATTGTGGGGCGGGAATTCGCCGTCTCGGGCCTGCGCAGCATCGCCGCCATGGAAGGCTACACCATCAAGGCCAGCGATCTGGGCAAGACCAAGATGGTGGCCCAGGTGGCCGCCGTCGCCTGTCTGCTGCTGAGCATCCGGCATCCGCAACTGCGGACCGCGGCGGTCGTGCTGATCTGGGGCGTGGTGTTCTTCGCGGTGCTCTCGGCGGTCAGTTACTTCCACAAGTTCTGGCGCAAGGTGGATGCCCGCACCAAGCAGCGCCGCCGCCGCGAATTGCTGCGCATGGAAAGACTCCAGAAGCTGGCCGCGCTGCGCGAGCAGCGGCGTCAAAGGGCGTCGGGCGCCGGGGAAGAAGGTTTGGGCGGCACGATCTGCACACCGCCCGGGGAAAACTGAACCACCCGCACCTGACCCTTCGGACCGACAGGCGGCACCGGTTTTCCGTTGAGCTTGATGGTGACGCCGCCCGCATTGCCGAATACCACCCGCACCTCCCCGTTGCCGGTAAGATTCTTACTCTCGTTCGGCTTCAACGTTCCGGTGTAGAGCAGCTTGCCTTCGGAGCGGGCCGAGACCCAGGTATCTTCCTCGGCCGTCAGCACCACATTCACGTCCCCGGATACCGCCGCTTCGGCCGGAGCGGGCTCCACCTGCGCGGGCGGCTGACTTTCCGGCTTGGCCGGCTCCGCCGGGGGCGCCTGCTGCGCCTGTGGCTGCTGAACGGATGCGGCGGGCTCCGTCTGCGGGGGCGGGGGTTGTGGCGCAGGGACCGCAGGCGCGGATGTGGCCGCCACCTCCGCCGGGGTGGCCGGCTGCTTGCTCCTCTGCCACCACGCGTAAATCGCCGAGCAGACCAGCATCACCACTACCACCATGGCCAGCGCAGGCAATGCCGAATGACGCGAGTATCGCGGTCCGGCTTCCCACTCCATCACTCGCGGCATGGGAATGTCACGCTCGGGAGCCGGCGCCGCCGTCCCGGTGGTCTCAAACGACGGAGGTTCAATGGCGCGCTGCACGCCCGCAGCCAGTTCGTCTTCCTCGAGGCCGAGCAGACGCGCGTACTGGCGCACAAAACTTTTCGCAAATACCCCGCCGGGGAGTTTCTCGAAGTCGTCGGCTTCGATGGCTTCGAGCATGCGCACGCCGATCTTGGTTTCGCGCGCCACCTGGTGCAGGTCCAGGTTCTGCCGCAGACGTTCACGCCGGAGAGTCTCGCCGACCGAGTCCATACCCGCTTGTTACAGCCCTAACGTTATAATACAACATTAGCTTACAAACTCTTCCCGACCCTGTGCCCCGTGACACCATCATCTCCGTTGTGGTTGTGAATTGGAACCGCCGCGAGCTGCTCCGGGCGTGCCTCGCTTCCCTCGCCCGCCAGACCGCGCCGCACGAAGTGATCGTCGTGGATAACGGTTCGAACGACGGCTCGGCGGAGATGGCTGAAAAAGATTATAAGGCACGGGTCATCCGCAACCGCGAGAATCGCGGTTTCTGTGCGGCCAACAACCAGGGTATTGCCGCCGCCCGCGGCGAGTTTGTGGCGCTGTTGAACAATGACGCCGAAGCCGGGCCCGGCTGGC
>JAMCRM010000138.1 GCA_023380575.1 Acidobacteriota bacterium
CAGGCGGCCCTGATCTCCGACGGAGTCGCCATCGGGCGCGAGGGCCTGTTTGAGGGTAAGGGCCGGGTCGAGTTGGCGGTTCTGTTCGAAATAGACGATCCGCAGCGCTTCGGCCCGGCGGATCTCTCCGGCTAACGGCGCGAGTTCGCCGTGAATCAGGCGCAGCAGGGTCGTTTTGCCGCTGCCGTTGGCGCCCACCAGCCCCACGCGCATCCCCGCCGTAATCACGAAATCGAGACCCCGGTACAGGACGCGATCGCCGAAACCGCAGGCGACTCGATCCATTTCGATCAGCCGCTTCGTCTTGCGGTCGGTGGCGGCAAAATCGATATCGACGGTTTCCACGCGGCTGCGCGCCCGGAGGTCCGCCAGTTCGCCGATCATCTCGTGCGCTTTGTCGATGCGGGCTTTGGCCTTGGTGGCGCGCGCTTTCGGGCCTCTCCGCAGCCATTCCAGTTCGGTGCGAACGCGGTTTTCGAGCGCATCCTGCCGCTTCGCCTGGGCCTGCAGGTACTCGCTCTTCTTCTCCAGGAAGGTGCTGTAGTTGCCGTGCACGCGCAGCAGGCCATCCGGGTAGGCGCGGTTCAATTCGGCCATTTCCGTGGCGGCGTTTTCGAGAAAATAGCGGTCGTGACTGACAACGACGCAAGCGAACGACGCGTTGCTCAGGAGCCTTTCCAGCCACTCGATGCCGGCCAGGTCCAGATGATTCGTGGGCTCATCGAGCAGCAGCACTTCGGGGTCCTGGACCAGCGCTTCGGCGATGGCAAGGCGTTTCCGCCAGCCGCCCGAGAGCATCGCCGCATCGGCTTCGAAGTCCTCGAAGCCGGCGCGGCCGAGCGTTTCGGCTTCGAGCGCCGCGCGCTCCGATTCAGGCACCGCCGCGCGCAGCAATGCCCGGCGAATGATCGTCCGGACCGTGTCACCCGGCGCGTACTGCTGGTCCTGGGCGACGTAGCTCAGGCGCGTGGCCTTGCGCGCCGCCACTTCGCCGCTGTCCGGCTGCCGCCGGCCCGCCAGGATTTCGAGCAGGGTGGTCTTTCCCGATCCATTCGGACCGACCAAGCCAAGCCGGTCCCCTTCGGAGATGCTGAGCGAAATGTTTTGAAACAGCCGGGCGGACCCATACGAGTGTGTCAAGCCCCGCGCACTTACTAATAGCGCCACGACTTCAGAATATCAGGGCCGGCGCTTTCCCGTTGTGTGTTCAGGGTTTTGCGGGCTTCAGATAGCCGAGGGACACCAGAAACTCGTCCGTCTTCTTGAGCGCCGCATCGTAGTATTTGTTGCCCTCGCTGCGGCCGTAATTGAAGAAGCCGTGTTTTTGGCCGTCGAAGCCGGCCAGTTCGCAGCGGTTCCCCATTTCCGTCATCTTTTTGGCAAACAACTCCACGGTGGCGTACGGCACGGTGGTGTCGGCCTTGCCGTGAAAAATGATGGCGGGTGGGGCGCCCTTCACGATGTGGTGATAGGGGGAGATCCTCGCCGGATCGATACCGGTGCGCGCGGCCATATCGCTGTGTTTCTTCTGTTCCTGCTTTTCCAGCGTCTCCATGCCGCTCACCGGCGCCAGGATCACGGCGGGGTTGAACAGCACCATGGCATTGGGCCGGGAACTGACCGCCGGGTTTTCGCCGGGCTCGTCGAGACCCGGGACCAGCCCGACGGCCGCCGCCAAATGGCCGCCCGCCGAGCCTCCGCCCGCGGCGATGCGGTTCGGGTCGATCCCGAGCCGGCCCGCATTCTGCCGCACCCACCGGATTGCCGATTTTGCGTCCCGGACGCATTCCACAACTTTAACGTCATTCCGGCTCTGCACGCGGTAATCGGCGGTGATCGCCACCATGCCGCGCGACGCCAGGTAACGGCACTGGTGCTCGAACTGACTGGGGCTGCCGCTGGTCCAGCCGCCTCCGAAAAAGAATACGATGGCGGCCCGCTTGTCCGTTGCGGCGAGCCCCGCCGGATTAAAGATGTACAGCTTCAGGTCCACCCCGGAAGCCTTCTTGTACACTTCCACCTTCGCGCCATCGAGCTTCGGCGGATAACCCGACTTCCCCTCTTGCGCCCAGCCCGTGGCAAGGGTCAGGCCTAACACGCCGGAGAGCAGAATCCAGCAAGACTTGTTCATAAACAGGTATCATCTCATGGATTTTGGCGCGCTATTCAGGCTTGCGGATCGAACCCCAACTCCGCAACCTTGCTCTCGTCGCAGACCGGGCATCCGCGCGCCACCTTGGCGAAGGTCACCGAGTAGGGCCGCAGTCCTTCGTAGTCGAGATTGACAATCCAGAGCGGGCGCTCCGGATCGAGGCTGCCCCGGACGCCAAGAAGCGCCAGGATGACGTGAAAAGCGACACCGCCGACGGCCAGAACCGAGCCCCAAAGGCCGGTCTGCCAGGGCGTGCGCGTCTCGTCGTAGTCCGGATCCGTGTACCGTTCGCGGCCTGGGGGAATCTCCTGTATCTCGCGGAACCGGGCGAAGCACTCCCGGCAGGCGGTTTGCCCGGGGAGGTAGAATTGCACCTCGCCCGCGCGTACCGCGCCGTAGGCCGCGACGTACACCGCGGGAAGGCCCTTGCAAAGCGCGGCCGCGTTCACCATCGATTCGCAGCGTCGCGAATCCGCACAGCAGACCAGCAGGCCGTCGCCATCCCGAAATTTCTCCTGGCGCGCTTCTACCTCGAGTTCCGGGCTGATCCTGCGCAAGTGTTCCGCTAGCGCCGTCACCTTGGCTTGGCCGATATCCCTGGCGGTCAGCACGTGGCGTCCCACGTTTTCGATGGAAAGCGGCTCCGGGTCGATCAGCGTGAGCTTGCCCGCGCCCGCGCGCACCAGCATATCGGCCAGCGCGGAACCGAAACTGCCGCACCCGATGATCGAGACCGGCTTGCACGCGAGTTGTTCCCGCACGAGCGGGTTTCTAATGTAGAACACAGGTTAATATCACGCTCTTACTTCCCTTGAAGAGAACGGGGGAGATGCTGAAGGGGCGCCGTTGGATTGTTCCCGCGATAAAGAACGGCAGTTCCTGCAACACCCGGCGGATAGTAGCCAGATCCGTGG
>JAMCRM010000139.1 GCA_023380575.1 Acidobacteriota bacterium
GGCGGAGGAGGATACGCGTCCAACCTATCATGAGAAGATTCGCATTTTCGCCGGCAACGGCGTGCATGGCGAGTGCATGGAGGAGCAGGTCGAAGCGCTGCGCCGGCTCTGCGAGGCCCGCGAGACTGGCGCGCTCATCCTCAAACTCAAGGAGATCGTTCCCGATTACAATCCCAGCGCTCACGTCCTGCGGAGCCTGATCGCGGCGGAAGCCCCGCGGGAACGAGCGGCGGCCGCGGCGGCAGACTGAAGAGTTTCGTCTCGAGCGGCCCGGAAAGGAGAGTCTGACTATGCGCCACCTCTGCAGACAAGCGTACTTGTTCTTTTCCATACCGTTGATTGCGTTCGCCGGCAAGCCGGTGGTATTCGCCGACGGCGTCGTAAACGGGGCCAGCTTCGTTCGGAAGGGCGCATCGGGTTGGGGCGTAGCTCCACGATCGCTCGTTTCGATTTTCGGCCGGGACCTCGCTGCCACTTCCGCCGCCGCACAGCAGGAGCCGCTGCCTACCCAACTGGCGGGTACCAGCGTGAAGTTCAACGGCATTCCCGCGCCATTGCTGTTTGTGTCGCCGGAGCAGATCAATGCGCAACTGCCCGGCGCGTTGCTGGCATCGGTGGCTGCGGCCGGCACGGCCAGCGTCGTGGTAACCACCGCCGCCGGCGCCAGCGAGCCGGTGTCTGTGGACTTGCGGTATACGGACCTGGCCCTGTTTACAGCCGCCGGGGGATGCGGTCCTGGAGCAATCTTGAATTTGCACCGAAACGGCGCCGTTTCCGTGAACTCAGTCTCGGATAGCTTCGATCCGGCGAGCCATATCGGCATCTCGGTGTATGGCACCGGCCTGGGGCCGCTCGATTATTTTCCACCCCGCATCCCGGATGGCGTGATTCCCGGCATGGAGCCCTCCCGCAATAGCGCGGCGTTGATTGCAGGCTACCTGGGCGAACCGGCCGCGGAACGCCCTCTGCAGGTTGAATACGCGGGTCCGGCTGAGTTCGTGGGCGTCGATCAGATCAACGTTCTGAGCACCGCCAATGCCGGGCAATGGCTGGAAGGCTGTCGTGTGCCTCTGTACCTCACGGATACGGGCGCCTCAGCGACGCAGGTGGTTTCGCTCAGCATCCGCTATGGCGGGGGCCCCTGTTCCGACCCGGCGCCGGGCAGGATCGCGGAGATTCTCTGGAACGAAGGGAGCGACCTCGATGCCCAGGGCCCCACTTCCGCTTCGGTGTCCCTCCGGTTTTTTGAAGCCGTGCGCGCCAGCGTCGAGGTTTTGCCGGCACCCGGTGCCTGCACCAGCCTGAGAATCTCACCCGCGCCGGCGAACTGCTTGAGTCTGCTCTCTCGGGCGCTGGATGCAGGCACAGTAACCGTACAGGGCCCGGGGTTTGGCCCGATCGCCGTGACGCCGGATCCGCAGACGCGGCAGTATCGGGTCGAGTTGCCCATAACGGCACTCGCGGCCGGAGAGTATCGTGTGACCGGCACAGCAGGCGCCGACGTCGGCGCGTTCGATTCGCGCCTAACGATTCCCGGCGGCATCACGGTGGGGAACGGCCTGCAATCCGCGCCGCCGCTCACCTGGACCGGCGGCGATCCTTCGACCGTCGTAACCGCCTCAGTGACGTACGCCGCACCCCCGGCCGGCCCCGGCATGAGGGTCGTCTCCAGCAGCCCGGCGACGGCCCGCCAACTTGATTTCTGCGGGTGTGGACCGGTCCTCGGCGGCAGTGGACCAGCGGAAGTTCTGATCAGCATGACACCCGCCCCCGAAAACGCGGAGACATTCACGGCTTCGGGACTTACCAGCGGACGGCAGACGTGGCAACGCCAGTACCGCTCCAGCCGGGTGCAGTTTCAGTCACAATCCCTGTGCCCGACAACCCGGCGTACCGTGGCAGCCAGCGAGATCGGATTGCTGTTCATGGATCCCAACGGCTTTGGCTGGCGCGACGTAGGCGGAGTGGTCCAAGCCCCCAACTCATCGGTATACTCCCTCCTGCGGCCGGAAGCGGTCAAGGTCGTTCACGGCCGGTTTCATATCTTCAAACCCACGGATGACCGTACGTGGGCCTGGTTCCCCTATAGCGACCTGAAACAATTCGAAGCGGAGGAGGCCGCCGCCGGCGGGCCGCCCGTCTTCGTCACAGCGACCTACCAAGGGAAGCGCCGCCCGGTGCTCTGGGCATGGTCGCTGGGATTGCAGGACAACAGGCCGACAACGCCGGCCGATGAATGGGAGCGGGCGGTCAACGTCGGCGACGAGCGCTTCATCCGGTTTTGGTTGAACAGGTACGTCAGGGGTGTGTTGATGAAGCGGGTCCCGCGCGTGCAGAATCTCTGGGTCGGGCTCGACGAGTGCGCGTTCAAGTGGGACATCTACGGAGTGCTCGACGACAACAACCAGTTCGTCCGCGGCGTACCTTGGGATCCCCCCTTCCCGCAAAACGCCGCCGAGTACCTCAGTTCTGTAGAGTCTTTCTTTTGGCGGGAAGGAGGGATCCCA
>JAMCRM010000140.1 GCA_023380575.1 Acidobacteriota bacterium
TATGGTATTCCGCGGCCGCCTTGTTGAGAAAGGCTTCCGGATAGCGCCGTTTAGTGTCAAGCCTGATCAGCGTCTGCGAGGTCTGGAGCGCCTTGTCCCACTCCTTCGCTTCGATTTCGAGCGGCGCCAGCAGAGCGTACGTTCCGGGGAATTTGGGATCATTGGCGATGGCATGGCGGTAGGCCTCCCGCGCCCCGTCCAGCTTGTGTTGGTTCTGGCAGGCCATGCCGAGCATGCGCCATCCGTCGGTGAATTTGGGGGAGGCTTGGACGGCGGCGCGCAGTTGCCGCTCGGTTTCCGCCCAGTCCTTTTTGCCGGAGGCCTTCCCGGCGCGTTCCCAGGCCCGGCGCGCGGCATTGGGCAGCGAATCGGCGGAAGTCGCCTTGAACATGGCATCCGGCCCGCCGCGCGTCAGCACGAATGGAGGCAGGTTCGGATCGTCTACCGGCCGCCGCTCAGACAAGTCGAAGGTATTCGAATGGTAGCCCGGCAGAGAGGCCCTGAGCAGACAAGCGCCTGTCATGCCCCCAAGAGCAAAATGCGTCTCGTCCAGGGCGTTCAGGGACACCCCCCCAGCTCCGCCCACGAGCATGTCCTTCCCCATGTTGCGAAGCACGAACCGGCCCTGCGCATCGGTCCGCCCTTCCCGGGATACGCTCGTGCCGCCGCAAAACTTCTCGATGGTGACGGGACCCGGGGGCGGCGTCCCGTCTTCCATGACGACCTTTCCGGTCAAATACCAATCCTGCCCGCTGGCGGCCATGCTGGCGCCGAGCAGAACCGCGCATCGAAGAACCAACCAGGGCTGTGATATCCGGAACACTTCTTCCGCCTGTAAGCTGTTGAATTTAACGAAACTTTACAATTCGGACCACCGGGACCTATTCAGTTTACACCCGGGCTGGCGGAGGTTATTTTGCCGCGATGTGGAAAGCGGGCTTTTTTGTGCGACCTACCCGCCAAACCGCCGATTTTGCAGAGCTGTACCCGAATTCACAACGGATTGACGCGTGCTGCCGTCCAGTGAAGGGGGGATTGCGATGTTAGGCACCTTACTTCTGATTTTGTTGGTGATACTGCTGCTGGGGTCGCTGCCGTCCTGGCCCTACAGCCGCGGTTGGGGCTATTACCCCAGCGGGCTATTCGGCCTGATTTTGCTGATTTTGGTGGTCCTGCTGCTGTTCGGCCGCATATAGAGCCGGCTCGGGTTGGGAAGGCGCCGCGGGCTCCCGTTCCGCGGAGCCTTCCAGGCGGGCCCGGTATAGCGGGAAACGCGCCAGCATGGCGCCGTACAGAAAATGGCCCCAGAGCATGGGGCGGTCCTGAGTATATAGCGAGACCAGCGGGTTCAAGCGCGGCCACAGGAGGCCGAACCACAGAAAATACCAAGCCGAGCCGCTCAGGATGCCCGCCAGGAAGAGGCGCCTGCGGCTCCAGCCTTGGCCCACCATGACGGCAAACAGAGCGCCATAAAGGCTGTACAAAATCAGGTACAGAGAAACGCCGGCCAGAGTGCGCCAGGAAAACCGGGTGCCGAGCGCTTCCGACCCACAAAAAGAGGTGGCCATAATATTGGCGGCGCCCCAGAAGCCGCGGCGATACCAGGCGGAAGAGAACCCCAGCCACGCCAGCAGGGCAAGCGCTGCCAGCATGCCGGCCTGAAACCCTGCCATGGCGTCATACGCCCTTCTCCCGGGAGAAAAGTGCCCTCCGGCGGAGCTCATAAAACTCAGCCTATACCCCAGGGTGTGTAAAATCAAAGATACAAAATGAAGCGGCGTGTGGTTGTCACCGGGATCGGTGCCGTCAGCCCGAACGGAATCGGGCGGGAAAAGTTCTGGCAGGCTACCCAGAACGGGGTAAGCGGGGTGCGTCGCATCACGCGCGTTGATCCTGCCGGATACGCGGTGCAGGTCGCCGGTGAAGTGCGGGATTTCGATGAAAGCCTCTACGTGAGCGCCAAAGATCGCCCGCACGTCTCGCGTGTGGCTCCTCTGGCCGTCTGCGCGGCGGAGGAGGCGCTGGCGGATGCCGGGGTCCCGTGGCGCGACATGGGCCGTGACGAACTGCGCCAGATCGGCGTGATCGTGGGCTCCGGCGGCGGCAGCCAGGAGTTTACCGAGGAGCAGTACCGGCTCTTCTATACGGGCAAGCAGAAGCAGTGCAGCGTTTACACTATCCCCACCTCTACCATCGGGACGCTTGCCAGCGAAGTTTCCATGCGTTTTGGCTTTCGCGGATTCAGTCATATCGTCTCGACGGGTTGCACGTCTTCCACGGACGCGGTCGGCTACGCCATGCGGAACATTCAGGGGGGAGTGCTGGATACCGTGGTGGTGGGCGGCGTGGACGCGCCCATCGCGCCGCTGATTCTGCGCGGCTTCATCCTGATGCGCATCATGAGCACGGCCTGGAATAAGCAGCCGGAGCGGGCTTCCCGCCCGTTCTCGCGGGACCGCGACGGCTTTGTCATCGCGGAGGGCTCGTGGTTTTTCGTGCTGGAGGAACTGGAGCGCGCCCGCGCCCGCGGCGCCCATATCTACGGCGAGGTGACCGGGTACGGCTCCACTTGCGAGGCCTATCACCGTGTCCGCCTGGAGGAGTGCGGGGAAGAGCCCGCGCGGGCCATGTGCATGGCCATCACGGAATCCGGCATCTCCCCCGCCGACGTGGACTACATCCACTTCCACGGCACCGCCACCGGACTGAACGACCGCATCGAAACGCGCGCGGTAAAGATCGCCTTTGACAGCAGCGCGTACAAGGTGCCGGGGTCGAGCCTGAAAAGTATGATCGGGCACCCGCAGGGCGCCTGCGGAGCGGCGGGCATGGCCGCCACCCTGCTGGCCATGCGGGACGGCATCGCGCCCCCCACCATCAACGTGGAAGAACCGGACCCGGAGTGCGACCTGGACTACATTCCCGATAAACCGCGGCCGCTCGAGATCGAATGGGCGGTGGCCAACTGCATCGCCTTCGGCAGCAAGAACTCCGCCCTGGTGCTGCGAAAAATATGAAAAAGCCGGTTGCCCTCCTGGCGGCTGTTGCGCTCGCCGGAGGTCTTTATGCTTTCGTTCCTAAAGTGCGGACCGGTTCGCCGCCACCGT
>JAMCRM010000141.1 GCA_023380575.1 Acidobacteriota bacterium
CCTGTGTCTATTATCTGCGCTGGGGATTACTGCACATCTGATCGGCGCCACCGTGCCCGCTCTTACCCTTCGGTAGATTCTCTGCTATCATAGTAGCTATGGATCATGCACTGCTGACCTCATTGTTGGAAGCCTTGCGCTTGAGTCCAGCCAATCACGTGTTGCGCCGGCAAGTCGCGCAGGGGCTATTGGAGGCCGGTTGCTGGGACAGCCTGGGCGAGACGGTCGCGCCGCTGCTGGCCACCGACTACCGCGCGTATGCCCTCTTCTGCCAGTCAAAATTGGCCTGGCATCAGCCGGATGGCGCAAAGGCAAAGACGTATTATCGCGAAGCAATCCAACTGGACGCGCAATTGTGCGATGAGCAGTATGAGGCGGAAATCAATCCCATGGGTGGTGATGACTTCGAGCTGCCGTCTTTTCCGGCAAACGGTTCATCGGTGCGCGAATATACGGGGCCGCGAATCACGTTCCAGGACGTAGGCGGTATGGAACCGCTGAAGGAACAGATTCGCCTGAAAATTCTCTACCCATTTACTCGACCGGAGTTATACGCGGCCTACGGGAAAAAGACCGGCGGCGGTATTTTGCTGTATGGTCCGCCCGGCTGCGGGAAAACCTATCTGGCCCGCGCGACGGCGGGGGAGATGGGCGCTTGTTTTTACCCTGTTGAATTGAGCGATATCCTTAGCAAATATATTGGCGAAACCGAGAGGCAGATTCATGATATTTTCGAGACGGCGCGGGCACATGCCCCCTCCGTCATTTTTATCGATGAGGTCGATGCGCTTGGGGCCAAACGGGGGGAATTAGCCGGCTCGTATATACGCTCGCACGTCACGCAGCTCCTCACGGAGATGGATGGGCTGAATGCGCAAAACCACGACCTGCTGATCCTGGGCGCGACCAACGAACCCTGGAATGTCGATTCCGCGTTCCGCCGTCCGGGACGTTTCGACCGCGTGCTGTTCGTGCCGCCGCCGGATTCCGATGCCCGTCAGGTCATTATGCAGCTCCACTCCCGCGAGCGAAAGTTCGATCACGCGCTGTCATGGCGTGAAATCGGCGAGAAAACCGACATGTTTTCCGGCGCCGACCTGGCCGATCTGGTGGACCGGGCCTGCGAAAACGCCCTGCAAGAGGCCTTGAAAACCGGTATCATCCGCAACATCAACGTAAACGATGTCCTTGCTGCCCTCAAGGCGATGCGCCCGTCCACCACGGAATGGCTGCGTCGCGCGAAAAATTACGTGACCTATGGCAACCAGGATGGCTATTACAATGATCTGGCGGCATATTTGTCGGAGAAAAAGGTCAAGTAACACTCCGGTAATCGTTCAGGGGGATGTTTCATACTCTGACTCTGACTCTGACTCTGACTCCCTCTCCTCATCAGAGTTAGAGTGAGAGTCAGAGTATCAAATGAACGATTACCATGCTTGTAACGTTTCAGCTCATTGTTTCGTATAAAGAGAGGATGTATTCTACTTTAGCCGGAGGTGAGCGCATGTTGCGGAGCATTTTCTTATTCGCGCTGGTCGGCGTGCTGGCGTACAAGCTGCCGGCAGCGCCGTTTGATCCGCAGATCGCGAAGGAGGTGGCCGCGGTCTTTGCGCAGGCGGCAACGGAACATGCGGCCGGACAAATGGCATTGATTCCGCAGCAACAGCAACTGGGTCAACCGGATCAGCCGACATTCAAACCGTGGTCATTACCGATCAGCGGCGTCGATGGCATTGTGCTGAATTATTCCCCGGCGATGGAGGGGCTGGTTGCGCGGGTGGGGGCGCTGGATGCCGCCGGCGAGACCGGGATGGTGGCGGAATATTGCCGGGCGGCCCTGCAGTATCTCTCGGCTCCCCAGGAGAACTATCGGGCGCTGGCGTGCGAATTCCTGGCGCATTTCCCCGCCGCGGCGGTGGGGGCCGGCGCGCTTCCCGGCATCGGCGCCCTGCTGGACGATACCGCGGCGGCCTTTCACGGTATGCGGCAAGCCTTACCGCAACAGGGACCTATGTCTTATACCCCGATCTCGATGACGGTGGCGGATATTGCCCGGGTCGCCATGTTACAGATCACCGAGTACCGGTTTTCCAGCCGGGCGATCTTTCAACGCTGGTGGGCCGGCAATGCGGAGTATACGGATCGTCTCTGGTATTGGGTCGTGCGGTATCGTGATACGCCGGATATCCGGGCGCAATTGGATAAGCTCGATCCGGCACGGGAATTGAAAATTTACCTGCTGCTGGATAATTCGACCGCCCGCCGCAACGAGATGGAGGCGCCGTGGCGGACTGCCGGATTACAGCCGCCCGCGGACTTTGCCGGCGGCATCTATCACCATAACCCGCCCAATCCGGTGCAGGCGGGGCAGTTCGTCGCCGCGCACCACCTGCAGCATGAACTGTTCGATCTCCTCGCCGGAACGACGACCTGGCCGGAGGTGAAGGACAATACCGGGTGGGGAGAGACCGCGCTGGCGCTGGCGATCACCGAGGTGGGGCGAAATTGCTGGACGCGCGCCGATGCCGCGACTATCGAGCAGATTCTGAACAGCGGCCGCGGCCTGGCCGTGCATGAGAACCGCGCGCAAACCGGACTGACGGAGGTGGCGGTGAGCCTGGACGGCGCGCGCCTGGAGTCCATCGTGTTGGGACAGTTGGCGCGCAATCCGCAACAGCCGGACCTGACGACGGTACTGCTGGCGAACACCGGCCTGAAGCACTGGAAGCTGATTCGGGGCTATTATGACCTGTTCAACGGTGATGGGCAGGCCCGGGTGATCCGCGCGCTAGGCGATATGGCGATTCGGGACGACATGCGCGCTGCCCTCTGCAGCCTTTTTGCCGAAGATCATCTGGAAGCGGCGCTCACTCCTGACGGCAACGTCGCCGATGGCGACCAACCGCGCCGTGACCGCCTCTCCGCCTATGCCGCCGTCGCCGAACGCCTCAACAACGGCAAACCGGTCGTGAACCCCGCGGTGCTGCAGGCCGCGTTATCCTATGGCATGGGGAAGATCGATAATGCCACGCGCGACGCGCAGATTGCCGCCATGCCGGCGGCGCGCAAAGAGGCCGTCAACCAACTGGCGGCGTTTTTCGCGAAGGTGAAACCGGCAGGATAGATGGCAGCTTCCCGCGCAATCGCTGATCCTTCCTCTTCTTTGTGATCGCAGTAGATGGGATAACAATGATCGTGGTTGCCGCTTTACCTTTCACTTGTGAACGAGTGTCATACCCAATACGGGAGGGGGTGCCGTGAAAGTTACGACGCTGGAAGGCAGGGTCCACTATAGAGTGAGAGTCAGAGTGTGAGTATGAGTATGAGTATGAGATATATCCCCTGGGCGATTACTATTCTTCATCTGTTCGTCATCCCGCTGTCACCATTTTGTAAAGCCTCGGGCGTATAGTACGTTCAAATGACGAATGAAGATTGCAGCGACATTGCGAGGGATTTGCGGGCAACCCCGGCATGGCGCCTTTCCGCTATATCGCGCGGGTTGGCGCTCTTTCTGGGCGGCTTCACGGTGCTGAATCTGCTGTTTGAATTGCGGTCGCCGGGGTTCGATGGGAATCTGTGGTGGATCGATCTGCGTTGGCTGCCGGTCGCGGCGGGCCGGATCGCATTGTTATGCACCGCCGGCATGCTGCTCGCTTATGCGCTGTCGCCGCGGTTCGGACGTTGGCGCCGTGTTGCCACGCTGGCCGTTGTCGTGCTGCTCGGTGGCGTCACGCTGACAAACGCCGCCACCTATTATCTGCTGCTCGCTCGCGGCATCTTGCACGCCGGGCCGTGCGTGTCATTTTCGCTCTTCATCACCGCCGCCCTGCTCGTCATCGGGTATCCGATCCTGCGGAACGTCGCGCCGGTGGATGATCTCCGGTCGCGCCGGTGGCTTTTCGTCACGTTTTCCGCGGCGCTGGTCGCCTTTCCGCTGGCGCAGATTTACTGCTTCGGCAACACCGACCATCGCCGGCCCGCGGACGCCATCGTGGTATTCGGCGCCTGTGTGCATGCCAATGGATCGATGGCTCCTGTGCTCACCGACCGCGTGTTGACCGCCTGCCGGCTCTATCAAGAGGGATACGCGCCGCTGCTTATCTTCTCAGGCGGGCCCGGTGAAGGTGCGGTATATGAGCCCGAGGCCATGCGCCGTTTCGCGCTTCGCCAGGGTATACCCGATCGTGCCATCCTTCTCGACCGCAACGGCCTGGATACCCGCGCCACCGTGCGCAACACCGCGACTATCTTCCGGCAGCGGCACATCCGCCGCGTCATCGCCGTCAGCCAGTTCTTTCACCTGCCGCGCATTAAAATGACCTACCTGTGCTCCGGCTATGACGTCTACACGGTGCCCGCCGCCGCGGTCTATCCGGTGAATTCCGTGCCCTGGCTCGTCACCCGCGAGGTGGCGGCGTTGTGGGAATACTACGTGTTTAAGGCGTCGTGAGGCGGAAGGCCGTCTCCGCCGTTTCGTCGATGGTCTGCCGCCCGCGCGTTGTCCACGCGCGCAGGAGCACGAAGCCCGGCTCCCGGTCGGGCAGCGGCCACGGCACGGCCAGCCGCACCGTCTGCTGCCGGCGGGTCAACTGCATTTCGTCGGCGGGCAATTGCTGCAGCGCGCCATCCTGCAGCACCAGCCCCTGAACCCGCTTCCCGACCGTATCATATTCGGCCAGGATGCGCCGGGATGGTTCACCCTCTGCGGCGTGCAGTGAGAAATGATACCCGAGCGTCTCGGTGGCCGTTCCCCGCAATTCGATCTCCACCGTCATGCGGTTCCCGTCGCGGCTGAGGGTCACAGCGCGGATGTCCCCCGCCGAGATCTCCGCATCGGAATACAGATCATCGACCGGATCGGTGATGACACGCGTGGCGGGGACCTGGTCTGAGAGCGGCCAGTCGCCGGTCGGCAGCACCCCGAACAGTTCGTTGGCGCGCGCGAAGGAGTTCAAAAGGGGATCAAAGCTGCCGCCCTGGCTGTGATACAGGTGGATGGCATTGTGTTTCGCGATCGTCTGCTCCACGGTCAACGGCAGCGCGAGCCACTGCGTCGTGCCCAGTTTCGCCAGGGCGGCGGGCGGCTCGAGGGATCGCAGTGGGCGATATTCCCGCGGAACCGGCCACGAATCGCGATGCACCAGATACGTATACACACGACAACGCCCGGCAAATTCTTCCCCGCGTTGCGCCATCTCGGCCAGCGCGAAACGCACCAGCGCCCCGGTGGGCCAATGATCGGGGTGACGGTCGTCAGGGTCCGGGATGATGACCACAGCGGGCTGCTCGCGCTGCAGGATCGTCTCCACGTCGGTCAGTACGGATTCGCCGCAATAGATGGCGCGTGGCGTGAAGGAATCCGTGAAAGGCGAGTAGGTGGTCTGCGTGCGGATGGAGCGCACCGGATTCGCCGGCAGCCAGTGCGCCGGCTCCCACATCCGATTGAGATATTGGTTCGGATACCCCAGGAAGGTAATGTTTTCCGGAGGTAGGCCCAGGTAGGCCATCGCCTTCCGTGTTTCCTGCTGGCGCCCCAGACCGAGCTTGATGAAATCACGATGATGGAGAGGGAGCGTTTTTTCGAACAATACCAGCGAGAGATCGGGATATTCGCCGTTCGTCACCATGACCACCCGCACCTCGGCGCCGGCGGCTACGGCCTGCTGGATATATCCCCCGCAGCCCAGGGTCTCGTCGTCCTCATGCGGCGCGAAGATGACGATCTTTTCTCCCGCCCGCGGCGCGGGCATCACGCCGAGTGCGGCGGCCGAAGATCGGTTCAGCGCATAGAGCGACTGTGACAGCGCCATCCGGTGCAGCAGCGCAACCAGCGCCGCCGCCAGCGCGAGGGAATACAACAGGTTCGGCCAGCGCACATTACGCCGTCTCGCCTTCCGCGTGGCGCCTGAGCATGATGAGCCAGATTCCCTGCGAATCGCGGGTCTGCCCGACGGTACGGAATCCGTATTTTTGATAGAGGTGAATCGCCGCGGCATTTTCCGGTCGCACTTCCAGGCGTATTGTCGGGACGCCTTGCCGATCCAGATACGCCAGGCCGCGCTGCAGCAGTTCGCCTCCGACGCCCTGTCCCTGCACCGCCGGGTGCACCGCGAGCGACAGGACGCGCGCATCAGCCCGCAGGCGCGCTTCGTGCGCATCGTGCCAGAACGCCAGCCCATTGCTCGCCGACACCCAGATCGGGCGTATCCCGATGCCATATTGCCCGCTAATCCAGCGAATAAACATGCGCCACAGATGCCCGTGACGGATGGCCGTGGTGAACACGCGCGGCAAGCAGGCGGGGGTGAAAATATAGCCCACGATACGTCCGTCATCCTCGCCCACCAACAGCGCGGCCGGCTCGGCATCCAGGCAGATGGCGAAGAGATCCGCGACAACCCGCGGCGCAATCGCATGCCCGACATAATGCTGCACGCTCTCCGGAAAGGCCGCCAGAAACACTGCCCCGATGCCGTCCAGATCGGTAGACACTGCATTGCGATAAACGAACTCAGCCATTTCGGATCACATCGGTCTTTCCACTTGCGCGCATTTTGCGACGGAAAAAGGCTGTTTGTCAATGGCATGCCGGTCCGTCAGCGTCCTGCGCAACCCACCCTGTTTGGCGATCAATTCCTCGAACGGCGCTACTTGCCCATCATTCGGAAAACCTCCGCGATGCGAATGACCGCCGGTCCAAGGAGGACGACGAACAACGAGGGGAAGATAAAAAAGACCATGGGAAACAGAAGTTTTACCGGCAACATGGCGCCGGCTTCCCGGGCGCGCTGGGTGCGGCGTTCACGAGCGGTGTTCGCCTGGGCGCGCAGCACGCGGGCGATGCTCATGCCCATGGCTTCCGATTGCGCGATAGCCGTGGCGAACGCCTGAAGATCGGGCACCTGCGTGCGCTGCCCCATCTCCAGCATCGCTTCGGCGCGGGACTTCCCCACGTGAATCTGTTCGAGGACCCTCGTCAATTCCATCTCGAGGGGGCCGTTCCTTTTCTCCACGACCTTCTGCACGGCGCCGTCGAACCCCACCCCGGCCTCGACGCTGACGACGAGCAGGTCGAGCACATCCGGCAACGTGCGCCGGATGGCGCTTTGCCGCGCTTCGATGATCCGCTGGAGCACAATGTCGGGCAACCAGAAGCTCCCCGCGACGATGCAGCCGACGGCCACCCAGATGACGATGCCGGGCAAGGCGACATAGCGCAGCCCGAACAGCCCGGCGGGAATCATCACGACCAATGAGAGCACCTTCAAGCCCAGGTATTCCGGCAAGCCGATATACCGGGGATTCCCGGCCATATCCAGCTTGGCGCGGATTTTCTCCAGCGCTGTTGCCGGAGTCAAACTCAATAACAGATTTCCCAGCGATTGCAGCCCCGGCATCAGCACCCGACCGCCGCAGTCGATCACCTCGGCCCCCTCGGGGTCGGCGTCACCGGGCAGCAGCGCCGCAATGCGCCCCGCCTCTACCCGCACCGCCACATCGTCGCGCAGCGG
>JAMCRM010000142.1 GCA_023380575.1 Acidobacteriota bacterium
GCTGCCATCGGCGGGCATGTGATCCAGTTCATTCCGGTGCCGGACGCGCGCCAGTTCGGCAATACGCAGAGCGCGGGCTGTTCCTGGGTTCTCTACAAAGTGCCCATTACGGCCCGGCAGGCGGGACAGCCCTTCGAGTTCGCGGTGCACGCCTATCTGCCGGAAGGCGTGCGGCCAGTGGTCGAAGCCTGGGTGGTGAGGCAATGGTGGGAAGAGAACACCAGGCCGCAAGCCGATGGATATTATGGGGATGCGCCTTCCTAAAATCCTGCTGCTCCTCAGCCTGATTCCAGCGATGGTATTCGCCGCGGGGCCTTCGCCGGTGGTGGAAATCGGCCTGAACAACACCGGCCCGGTAATCTCGCCTGTTCAGCCACAACCTCGAAGTCACCCGGCGAGGGATATGGCGCGGGCTGGGGGCGGAGATGGTGGCCAACCGGAAATTTGCCGCCGTCGAAGGCACTCTGCCCAAGCGTTGGACCGCCATTCAAAACAGCGGCCGCGTGGCCGTCACCAGCGAGAATGCCTACGCGGGCTTGCATTCCGTGCGCGTCGAGGTGGCGGCTGAAGGGAAAGCCTGCGGTATCGGCCAGGCGCAGGAGAACCTGGCCATTCGCCAAGACGCCGCCTACAATTTCAGGCTCTGGCTGAAGACTTCGCGGAACCGCACCATCGCGGTACGGCTTCGCGATGCCCGGGGCAATCGCGTGCACTTCGAAAAACAGTGGCTTGCCAGGAAGGGCGGCTGGCAACTGCTGAGCGCGCGCTTTGTCGCGGCCAACGCCGCGGACTCGAACCGGCTGGAAATTGTCAGCGGGACCCCCGGCCTGTTTTGGATCGGCGCCGTCTCTCTCCAGCCGGCGGATTCCTTTCACGGAATGCGGCGGGACGTAGTGGAATTGTTGAAAGCCGTCAAGCCGGCGCGGCTGCGCTATCCGGGGGGATGCTACGCGGAATTTTACCGCTGGCGGGACGGCCTGCTGCCCGTGGACCAGCGCCCGCCCATCGGCCCCACCGGTCTGGATTTCGCACTGCCGGACACGGATGATTACGATTCCCACGAGATCGGGATCGACGAATTCATGGCGCTGTGCCGGGAGATCGGCGCCGAGCCTTCCATCACCGCGCGCGTCAGCGAGAACACGCCCGAGGACGCCGCCGCCTGGATGGAATACTGCAACGGCGGTCCGGAGACCAAGTGGGGCAAGGTGCGCGCCGGGCGCGGCCATCGCGAGCCGTATGGAGTGAAATACTGGTTCGTCGGAAATGAGCTCTACTACTTCGGACGCGGGGGCGCCAATCGCGCCGAGATCTGCGCGCGCCAGTCGCGGCTGTTTGCGGAAGCCATGAAGAAGGCCGATCCGAGTGTACATCTGATTGGTTGCACGGACCTCGCCGACGAGAAGGATTGGAACCGGCCACTTTTTGCCGAAGCCGGCCAACTGCTCGAGCTGTGCTCGGCGCACGACTATCTTTTCGATCATTTCAAGGGCGGAGATCTCGAACGGTTCCGCAACGATCTCGCGGGCATCGCGCTGGCTCCCACCCGGAGGCTGCAACCGAGGCTCGCATCCTATCGCGCCCGGCTCGATCGCGAGACACCGGCGGGAAAGCATTACGGCATCACCTTCGATGAATGGAATACGCTTTGGAAATCCCCGGGAACCGTAAGCATGGCGCTTTACGCGGCGGGTGTTCTCAACATGCTGTGCCGCGAGTCCGGGCCGCTGGGAATCGAGCAGGCGTACTACTTCATGCCCATTAACGAAGGGGTCATCGGGGTAACGCCGCAGGGCGCCCGGCTGCTTCCCCCGGGACAGGTCTTTCGATTATTTAAGGTACACCAGGGCAACCGGCTGCTGAAGATACCTCCGTCCAATCCGGACATTGATTTGACGGCCTCCCTGGCCCCGGATGGCAAACGCGCCTATGTGACGTTAATCAACCGGAGCGTCAGTGCCGGCCATCAAATCGAACTCGAAGCGGCGCAAGCTACACAGGCATCCGTCACATTCCTGGTTCCCAGCCGGCTTGATGCGAACGCGCCCGAGTTTACCGAAACCCGCGCCAAACTGCCCATCGCCGCGAATGGCCGGATTCGATTGCGGATGTCGCCGGCCAGCGTAGCCAGGGTGGAGATCGTCCGCTAAAGATCGTGGGGCAGGCCCTCGGCCTGCGGCGGCTTCTCGAGCAGCCCTGGCGGAGCCCGGCGCAGCTCAACTTGTTATAAAATCGCTGGCTTATGCTGCAGCGATTTCTTCTCGTGCTCCTGGCCGCCGGATGCCTTCTGGGCCAGGTGCAGGTTATCGAGACTCCCAATGCCACTTTGCGGCTCTCGAAGCGTTCCGGCGACCTGGTCGGGGTGCGGTGGAAAAACCCCGCTCTGGACATCCTTCAGGAGCCCAAACTCGGCGAGAACTTTCGCCTGCTGCTCCCGAACCCCGGATACGAAGCCGCCTATTTCAACAGCACCGATCAACAGGTGTCGCGCATCGAACCGGCCGATGGCGGCGTGACGTGCTATTACGAGTCGCTCAAAAACGGCCAGGAGACCGTGCCGCTGCGCGTGGCCTACCACATCCGGACCGCCGGCCGGCAACTGCAGTTTTCTATCGAAGTGGAAAACCCCACGGACCGGCCGCTGGCCGAAGCCTACTTCGGCATTCTCGGCGGGCTGCGCGGAATCGGCGAACGCACCGCCACGGAGAGCATGGTCCCCGGCTTCTTCGCGAATCTCGCGCCGGCGCTTTTCACCAAGTTCCAGGGCGGCTATTACGGCGGCGGCAATCTGGGCATACGCTATTCGGCCGGCGGCTGGACCTATCCCGGCGCGCTGACCATGGGCTGGATGGACATTTATAACCGCAAGGCCGGCGTGGGTATCTATTACGCCAACCAGGATCCCGAGACCCGCGTCACCGCGCTTTACACGGAGATGCGCCCGTATACGAAGAGCGCTGAGGCGGGCGATAGCTGGCCCTCCGCCGGCGAACTTCCCCCGGGCGAGCCTCTCGGCCTCACCATGGGCTGGATGTACTTCCCGTATGTGAAAAACGGCCGGTTTGTTTCGGGCCCGGTGGCGCTGGAGGTGCATGCGGGCGATTGGCACAAGGCCAGCGAAATTTACCGCGCCTGGTTTGACGGCCATTTCCAGGTAAAGCGCGCGCCAGACTGGCTGCGCAAGGAAATGGCCTGGCAGTCCATCATCATTTCCAACTGCGAAGACGTGGTGGTGCACCGTTTCAAGGACCTGCCGCGCCTGGCCGCCGACGCCAAAAAATACGGCGTGACTACGTTTGAAATCCTCGGCTGGGACATGGGCGGCATCGACCGCGGCTATCCCGACTACCGCCCCGACCCGCGCCTGGGAACCCGCGACGAGTTCCGGCAGGCACTGCGCGAAATTCGCGAAATGGGCGTTCACCCGGTGATCTTTTCGAACGTCCAGGTGGCCGATACGGCTACGCAAATGTTCAAGGACGAGTTGCACCGCTACACCATGCGGGGCCGTTGGGCGGACGACCTGTTCCTGGCCGGATGGGGCGAAGGGACCATCGGCGCGCGGCTCGGACTCGCGCGCTCGAATATGACGTTTATCAGCCCGTCGCAGCCCGCCGTGCATAAGCTGTTGCTCGACCAGTACCTGCAACTTATCCGCGACGGCGCGGAGGCCTTTCAGCTCGATAAGACCGGCGGCGTCGGGATGCTGGATTTCAACCCCAGCCTGCCGGTCCCTCCGGACAAGTCAATGCCGGTGGGAATGCTCGAGAAGAAATCGCTGCAGCATAAGCCAGCGATTTTATAACAAGTTGAGCTGCGCCGGGCTCCGCCAGGGCTGCTCGA
>JAMCRM010000143.1 GCA_023380575.1 Acidobacteriota bacterium
CTTGTCCTGCGCATAGTTCAGCAGTTCGCTGAACTCCTGAAAGCCGAACTGCTTCCAGTCGAAGTTGGGATACTCGAGCGAGACCCATTCCGCCAATTGCTCGGCGGGGCTGCCGTTATCCACTTCCATGCGATGGGTTTCGAGCACATCGCGCAGCACCGGAAGGGACTCTTCCGGTTTGGGAGTGGGCTTTTCGGGAACGGCGGCGCCCTTGCGCTTGATCATGTAGCGCCCTTCGCCGCCGGTCACCTGCACGAAGTTGTTCTTTTGCAGGCGCTCGATGAAATCCGTAAACGATCCGGCCCCGTACGCCTTCTCGTTGAAGGTCGGGTCGAGTTGCAGCATGGTGGATTTCAGCAGCCCCAACTGAGGCCGCACCTCGCGGCGCTCCAGAACCTGTAGCGCGCGCTCCACCAGCGGCATGGCCTGCTCCAGATCGAGAGGCGGCGGCCGGCGCTGCGGTTGCCGTTGCGGCGCGGGTTGCTGCTGCTGTTGTTGCTGTTGCGGCTGGGGCTCCCTCTGGTGCTGCACGCGGGCCGGCCGGGTCTCATCCAGCAGCGACTCGTAGCTGATAAATTCGTGACAGTTCTTTTGTAGAATCGTGCTGGTGAAGGCGCGCCCGCCAACCACGAAAATGCGTTTGTCGTACTGCTTCAGCTTGTTCACCAGCGCGATGAAGTCGCTGTCGCCGCTGACGATCGCGAAAGCGTTGATGTGGTCGTGCGTGAACGCCATTTCCAGCGCGTCCAGCGCCAGGTTGATGTCCGCGCCATTTTTGTCGCCGCGCGGCGAAGGGTCGCGCTGCACCATTTGTACGGCGTGCTCAGCGAGCGCGCGCGTGGATGTGTCCTGCCGTCCCCAGTTCGCGTAAGCGATCTTGGTGACGATCTCGCCGCGTTCTTTGAGCGCATCCAGCACCGCCGCTACGTCGAATTCGCGTTGCAGCGTGGACTTCACACCGATTTCGATGTTATCGAAATCGATAAACACGGCAATTTTTAACTTCTCGTCCATTTGATAATCCTTTGTGCGCCGCCGGTTTCCAAGCGGAGGGAGCGCCCGCGGCTCGCGTTTTGAGAAAACGCCACGATTTTTTTCCTAGGGGCTTGGCGTCGCCATGCCGGCAAGAGGCCTTTTGCTCGTAGGGTACCGGCGATTGCGATGCCGCGACTCGCGAGGCGGGACGCCCGATGGTGTCTCGGCTCGCGCGAGAGCCTCAACGTAAGTGTATCCTAAACCGCGCCCGCGGTGGGGAGCCCCTGTACAATAGAACATGAATGCGATCCTGTCTGCTTCTGCTGGCAGTGGCCGCCCTGGGATGCCTGGCGGAGGGACCCAAGCCGGAAACCATCCGGGGCAAACTTATCCGGCACGACGGCAAGCCAGCGCTTGAAACCACCGGCCGCCAACCCATCCTGCTGGACGGCGACGAGCCTACCCGCGCCGTCCTCAACGACAAGCGCCTGGAAGGCTTCGAACTTTCGGCTAAGGGCCATTTCACAGCCCCGGATCATTTCCTCGTCGATCCTATTCATACTCGCGCCATCCTGGTCTACCGCGATGGCAAGGCGAAGCTGATCACGTACTGGTGCGACACCTGTTCCGTACCTATACCCCAGGGCCTTGCTGGTGTTGCCAGAAAGAAACCACGCTCGACCTACGCGACCCGGACGCACCGCTCTGATGAACTACAACGCCATCAAACTCCTCGTGGAGGGCCTCGAAACCGTGCGGCTTCGCGACGAAGTCCGCCGCGCCGAGGTGTCGATCCTCCCTTCCATCGGCAATTTTGCCTGGGAGTTTACAGTGGGAGGCAAGAACCTGCTCTGGTTTCCCTACCGCAGCCCGGCAGAGTTCCAGGCGGGGCCACGCTTCTGTGGCATTCCTTTCCTGGCTCCCTGGGCCAACCGCTTGGATCGCGACGCCTTCTACGCCAACGGGAAGAAGTATCTGCTCAACCCCAACTTGGGCAACCTGCGCCGCGACGGGAATGGTCTTCCCATTCACGGCCTGCTCGCGTTTTCACCCCATTGGAGCGTTACCGCCCTGGAAGCCGATGACCATTCGGCGTACGCCACCAGCCGGCTGGAATTCTGGCGTTACCCGGATCTTATGGCGCAGTTCCCGTTCCCGCACGATATCCGCATGACCTACCGGCTGAAGAACGGCGCGCTGGAAGTGGAAACCGTGCTCGAAAACCTGGGCAGCGACCCCATGCCGGTGGCCATCGGCTATCACCCCTACTTCCAGTTGCCCGGCACGCCCCGGGATGCCTGGAGGGCGCATCTGGCCGCCCGCGAGCACGTAGTGCTCTCAAAAGAACTGGTCCCCACCGGAGAGCGCCGCCCCCTCGCCTTCGCGGATCCCCAACCGCTGGCCGGCCGGCAACTCGACGACGTTTTCACTGGATTGATCCGCGACCCGGACGGCAAGGCCCGCTTCCGCGTGGAAAGCGCCGGCTCCGCCATTACCGTGAGCTACGGGCGGCTGTATACGACGGCCATCGCCTACGCGCCCGCGGGCGGCGGGTTCATCTGCTTCGAGCCCATGGCGGCCCTTACCAACGCCTTCAATCTGGCGCACGAGGGCTTGTACAAGGAACTGCAATCGATTCCGCCGGGCGGGAGTTGGCGGGAGAGTTTCTGGATCGAGCCGTCGGGGTTCTAATCCGGCCGGATGATGGAAACCCGGGTGAGGCCTTCCTCCAGGCGCCGGGGGACCAGTTTGGCGGCCATGCGTTCCAGTGCTTCCTC
>JAMCRM010000144.1:0-1860 GCA_023380575.1 Acidobacteriota bacterium
GGCGGGGGCGCCGCGGCCGCCGCGAAAACTGCCCCGCGGCATCATTCCACCCGGGAACTCACGGTAGCCTGGGGGCCCTACGTGCTGCTGGTGATTTTCGTATTGCTGTGGGGTCTCAAGCCAGTGAAGGCGGCCCTCGATACGTGGAACCTGTCTTTCGCCTGGCCCGGGCTCCACAACCTGATCCAGCGCACCGAGGTTCCCACCAAGCCATCCCTCTATTCCGCCATGTACACCCTGAACTGGCTTTCCGCCCCGGGCACCGCCTGCCTTCTCGCGGCAGTGCTCTCGGCCGCCTGGGTCGGCATGAGCCCGCGACAGTTCGCGCGGGTCTTCGGCCACACTGTAAAGCAGTTGCTGCAAGCCGAAGTCACCATCGCGGCGGTGCTGGCACTGGCCTTTCTGATGAACTACTCGGGCGCCACGGGCACGCTGGGGCTGGCCTTCGCGGCAACCGGCGTGGTCTTCCCGCTCTTCAGCACGCTGCTGGGCTGGCTGGGGGTTTTCCTGACCGGCAGCGACACATCCGCCAACGCGCTGTTTGGCAACCTGCAGGTGGTCACGGCGCAAAAACTGGGTATGAACCCCATCCTGATGGCCTCCTCGAACTCCGCGGGGGGCGTGATGGGGAAGATGATCAGCCTGCAAAGCATCGCGGTGGCCGCGGCCGCCACGGCTATGCACCCGAAGGACGAGGCGCGCCTGTTCCGCTTCACCCTGAAGCACAGCGTCCTGCTGGCCCTGCTGGTGGGCGGCATCGTGCTGACCTACGCCTATCTGCTGCCAGGCCTGGTGCCATCGTTGTAGGGATCGGGGGACTTGCCCTAATTCACGCGCCGGGCCTTCACAAACTCCATCTCCTCCTGCTTGGGGATGCCCGGCTCGAAGCAGCGCCGGCATCGGGCTTCGTACATGTCCGATGCCCCTACCACGATCAGGTCTTCGGAGCCGCGCAGGCGCTGGGTGTGCTTGGCAGGGTTGCCGCAGCGCACGCAGAGGGCCAGCGTCTGGGTGATGGATTCGGCCAGGCAGAGCAGATCCGGGATCGGAGTGAACGGTCGCCCCAGGTAATCCGTGTCCAGCCCGGCGATGATCACCTGCTTGCCGCTGTCTGCCAGTTGCTGGGCTATTTCCACCAGGCCGGGGCCCATGAAATTGGCCTCGTCCACGCCGATCACTTCCGAGCGCCAATCCACGCGCTCCAGAATATCGGCCGCGCCGCCCACCACCTCGGACTTCATGCGCAAATCGCCGTGAGAGACGATCTCGTCATCGGAGTAGCGCGTATCGATCACCGGCTTGAACACCTGTACCCGCTTGCGGGCGATCATGGCACGGCGCAGGCGCCTGATCAACTCCTCGCTCTTGCCCGAGAACATGGGGCCGCAGATCACCTCGATCCATCCGATATTGCCGTTGATAATGTCCATGCCGAACTGTCCAGCATGGCATATTTCGGCGGCGCTAATCTACCCGCTACAATTGGAATTTCCATGCCGCGACTCCTGCTCCCGGTTCTGATCGCGCTAGCCATCGCGCCCCTGCCGGCCGCCGAAAAAAAGCCGGTTACCATCGAGGCGGTCACTTCGGCGCCCTCCGCCCGCGCCGGTCCCGGAACCGCCATCTGGGCACCCGACGGCAAACGCTTTGCCTATACCGAACAGCGGGCCCTCTGGCTTTACGACGTCGCTTCAGGCCAGAAGAGGCAACTTATCAACCTCTCACAACTCGCGGACAAGGCTGTCAAATACGCGCGCCCCGAGCGCTTCGGTTGGGAAAACCGGGGCGTTGCCGAGCAGAATATCCAGTGGGCGGCGTCGGGCAATGAACTGCTTCTCTCCTCCGGCGGCGACCTCTTCT
>JAMCRM010000144.1:1870-3167 GCA_023380575.1 Acidobacteriota bacterium
CCGCCTTCACTGGCTTGAGACCCCACAGCAATACGAAAATCACCAGCAGCACGTAGGGCCCCCAGGCTACCGTGAGTTCCCGGGTGGAATGATGCCGCGGGGCAGTTTTCGCGGCGGCCGCGGCGCTTCGGTTGGGAAAACCGGGGCGTTGCCGAGCAGAATATCCAGTGGGCGGCGTCGGGCAATGAACTGCTTCTCTCTTCCGGCGGCGACCTTTTCTCTTTTCACGTGAATTCGGGCACCGCAGACCAACTCACCGCCACCGCTTTTGCCGAGCGTGACCCTAAGCTCTCCCCGGACGGCCGCTTCGTGTCCTACCGGCACGATCACGATCTCTACGTGCTCGAAATTGCCACCAAGACGGTGACGCGCCTGACCCGCGACGGCACCCCCACCCTGCTCAACGGCGAACTCGACTGGGTTTACCCCGAGGAACTCGATCTGGGCACGGCACACTGGTGGTCCCCGGACGGCAGGCACATCGCCTATCTCCAATTCGACATCAGCCGGGAATGGGTTTTTCCGCAGGTGGACCTCCTGCCCACGCACGCGCGCTATGAGCCCGAGCGCTTTCCGCAACCCGGCACCCCCAACGCGGACGTGCGGCTGGGAATCGTGCCCGTCCAGGGTGGCGAGACCCGCTGGATGGATCTGGGCGACACTCGCGATGCCTTGCTCGCGCGTGTCAAGTGGTCGCCCGATAGTCAGGTAATCTACGCCGAGCGGCTCAACCGCATCCAGAACCGGCTGGACTTGCTGGCATCGGCGGTGGATACCGGCGCCACGCGCCTGGTCTTGCGGGAGCAGGACCCCTACTGGATCAACGTGAAAAGACGACGTCTTCCGGTTCCTCGAGGACGGTCGCCGGTTCCTCTGGGGCAGCGAGCGCGACGGCCACCTGCACCTGTACCTCTACGGCACGGATGGAAAGCTCCAGAAACAACTCACTCGCGGGGAATGGGACGTAACCGCCGTCACCGGGGTCGATGAGAGCGCCGGCGGGGTCTACTACGTATCCACGCAGCCGAGCCCGCTCGAACGGCAGTTCTTCCGCATCAGGCTCGACGGCACCGGGCAACAGCGCCTCAGCAAGATGGCGGGGACGCACTCCATCTCCATGGGCCCATCCTGCGCCTACTACATGGATTCCTTCTCGAGCCTGACCACTCCTCCCAGGCGCACCCTGCACAAGCAGGACGGCGCGGAAGCAGCGGTGTTCCACGAATCGCCGCCCCAGGAATACGAGATTCTGCCCGGCGAGACCGTCGAGGTGAAGGCGGATGACGGTACCCTGCTC
>JAMCRM010000145.1:0-1280 GCA_023380575.1 Acidobacteriota bacterium
GGTGGAGTTTCGCAGTAGAACGCGTAGGGATCGACTTCCACGACGTGGAGGGTTCGGTCGTCAGTTTCGTACGGAAGGCCGAGGACCCGAAGGATTTTCTCTTGTTCTGCTGTAATTTCACCCCCGTGGTGCGCGAGAATTACGGCTTCGGCGTGCCCGAGGAAGGCTTTTATCAGGAGGTACTGAACACCGATTCGGAGTATTTCGGCGGCAGTAACCTAGGGAACGGTGTAGTTTCGACGCGCGCGGTCCCCATGCACGGGCGCAAACAGAGTATCTCCATCACCCTGCCCGCTCTAGCGGTGCTGGTGTTCAAGAGGCATTGATCCATGCCGGAAAAGCCGGACGCGATCGTAATCGGCGGGGGCCATAACGGCCTCGTCACCGCGGCGTATCTCGCCCGCGCCGGCCGCAAAGTGCTGGTTCTGGAACGGCGGGAAATGGCCGGGGGCTGCTCCGTCACCGAGGAGATCTGGCCCGGCTTCCGCGTCTCCACAGCGGCGTATTTGACCAGCCTGCTGCAGGAGCGCATCGTCCGCGAACTGGAACTCGAACGCTTCGGATACAAAGTGGACGCCAAGGATCCAGCGTTCTTTACCGCCTTTCCGGACGGCCGCCACTTCTTCATGTGGCAGGACCGCAAGAAGACGCTCGACGCGATCGCCGGGTTTTCGCGGCGCGATGCCGAAGTCTACCCCGCTTACGAAGAGGAACTCGAGCGGCTATCGCGCGTGGTGGAAGGGCTACTCCTGACCACGCCGCCGCCGTTTCCGCCGCACGGCATCGCGGACCTGCTGGAGCACCTGCGGTTGGCCGCGCGCCTGCGGAAGTTGGGCCGGCGCGATCTCACGGCCCTGGTCAAAATCTTCACCCAGAGCGCATCGGACTTTCTGTACGAGTGGTTCGAGTCTCCGCAGTTGAAAGTCACGCTGGCTACCGACGGCGTCATCGGCGCCAACGGCGGCCCCAGGTCACCGGGGACCGCTTACATCCTGCTGCACCATTGCATGGGAAGCGTGGGCGGAAAGCGCGGCTTGTGGGGCTTCGTGCGCGGCGGCATGGGGGCCGTCTCCGAAGCCATAGCGGCATCCGCGAAGCGGCATGGCGCGAGCATCCGGACCAATGCCGCGGTGGAAAAGATTCTCATCCGCGACGGGCGCGCCCGGGGCGTGGTGCTCGCGGGCGGCGAGGAGATCGAGGCCGGCATCGTTGCTTCCAACCTCGATCCGCACGTGACGTTCCTGCGCCTGGTGGAAGAACGCGAACTCGACTCCGAAGTA
>JAMCRM010000145.1:1290-6729 GCA_023380575.1 Acidobacteriota bacterium
CCTCCTGTAAGATCAATCGCGCTCTCTCCGGGCTGCCGGAGTTCAAAGCCCTGCCGGGAGCGCCGGGACCGCAGCACCGCGCGACCATGCACATCTGCCCCTCCATCGAGTACGTGGAGCGCGCCTGGGACGACGCCAAGTACGGCATGCCTTCGCAACGGCCGCTGCTCGAACTCACCGTGCCGACGATGTACGACCCTTCGCTGGCGCCGCCCGGCAGGCACATCATGGGAATTTTCCTTCAGTACGCCCCCTATACGCTGCGCGAGCACACCTGGGAAGAATTGCGCGAGCCGTTCGCCGAGCGCGTGCTGGACACCATCGAGGAATATGCGCCGAATATCCGTTCCATCATCCTGGAACGGCAGATTTTGACGCCCCTCGATATCGAGCGCCGCTTCGGCATCACCGGAGGCAACATTTTTCACGGCGAAATGAGCCTGGACCAGATGTTCGTGCTGCGTCCGGTTGCCGGCTGGGCGCGCTACGAAACCCCGATTCGGGGCCTGTATCTCTGCGGTTCCGGCGCGCACCCCGGCGGCGGGGTCATGGGCGCCCCGGGCTATAACGCCGCGCGCCGGATTTTGGGGAATGTATCCGCATCGTGAGTTGATCCAGCCGTCCCGCAGACAATCATCTGCCTGAATCGCTTCCTCTGGTAGAAGTTGACAAATGTAGATGATCATGCGAATGTTTGATTCTAAGAAATATAACGTCCCGATCGAGCAGTGTTTACGGCCTGAAGTGTCGTATGCCAGTGATTGACCTGTGTCTATCTGAAGAAAAATGTTGAACGGGTTGCTGCAGTACGGATTCTGGGTGTGCCTAACGGCGATTGCTTACACGTACTTCGGATACCCTGTCCTCCTGTTCATCGCGTATGGCGTGGAGCAACTGCGGCGGGACATGGGCTATCTGAGGAACCGGGCGGACCGGCGTACCCGTAACGAGGAAACTCCGGCCGAAGCGCTGCCATCGGTCAGCATCATCGTGCCGGCATATAACGAGCGGCCGCACCTGTTCCGCAAGATTGAGAGCCTCCGCGGGTTGGACTATCCAAGGGAGAAACTGCAGATCGTATTCGTCTCCGACGGATCAACAGACGGGACAAACGAATACCTGTTGGATGCCGGCGAAGGAACGTTTGAACCACTGATCCTGCGGGAACGAAAGGGAAAAGCCAACGCCTTGAACCAGGGTGTCCGGGCGGCACGGCACGAGGTACTGATTTTTTGCGACGCAAGCACGCTGCTGCCGGCCGACGCGGTATCGCGCCTGGTGCGGCATTTCCGTGATCCGGAGGTGGGTATGGCATGCGCGGCGCTGCGCTATTTCGGGACGGCCGAATTCGAGCAGACCGAGGGCGTGTACTGGAGCCTGGAGACTATACTGCGCATCATGGAAGACCGCCTGGGAGCGATCCTGACACCGAGCGGCGCACTGTACGCGCTACGGAAAAGTTGCTATATGCCCCTGCCCACGGACGCCCTGATCGATGATTTCATCGTGGCAGCCAATGTGCGCCGTAAGGGTCTGGCGGTGATGTACGACCACGAGGTGGTCGCTCTGGACGTGGCTGGACCCTCGGTACACAGTGAGTTCATTCGCCGGGTGCGACTGGCTACCGGCAGTTATCGCGCGCTCTGGTACCTGCTCCGGACGCCGATGCCGGGGTTTGCCTTCATAGCGTTCTTCTCGCACAAACTGCTGCGTTGGGCCTTGCCTTTCCTGCTGATCGGCGTCTTTGCCTTTGACGCTGCGCTGGCGGCGCAGCCGTTTTATCGCGCTGTTTTGATGGCTCAACTGTTGTTTTACGGGTGGGCCTGGCTCGGATACTGTATGCGGCGCCACGCGAAGCGCTGGCGCTACCTGCTGCTGGCGTATTTCGTCGTCAGCATGAACGCGGCATTTCTAGTCGGCTTCGTGCGCGCTTTACGCGGTGGCAATCGCGGCACTTGGCAGCGGGTAAACTGAAACCGGGCTGCGTGGCCGTTATCCGTGTTGTTGGCGGATGACCGCCGCGGGATTTCCTACGGCAATCACGCCGGACGGTATGGGCTTTGTGACTACCGCGCCCGCGCCGATCGTGCTGCCTGCACCCAGGTCGGCCATCACGATGGCCGCTGCCCCGATCCAACAATCCGCGCCGATGGTGGTTTCGGTAAACGTCCCGTGCTCCGATCCAAAAATGCGGCCTTCTTTATCGCGGGTGTGCTGATAACGGCCGCTGAGGATCTGAACGTGCGATGCGATCTGGGTGCGTTCGCCGATCCGCGCGCGGCCGATTACACAATAGGATCCAATGTAAACGTTCCGGGCCAGCACAACTTGCGGGTGGGCGAAAAAGCTTCCGAATGAGACCCGTACATCCATAGAGGCCTCGCGGAGCGTAAGCCTGTAATATGCGGCGCGCAGGTAATCGCCCACGATGCCCGGCGCCAGCGCAAAACAATGAGCGAACAGGACAAACGCGCTCTCGATGCGCCCGAATCCCGCCAGCAGAGCCGGCGGCAACGCCAGCAGCAAGCAGATTCCCTGCACGCACCGTTTCAACAGAATCTTCAATTTCATGGCCGATCCAAGAGACTACGGTAATAATCCTCCAGCCGCCGGATGCCGGCATTGATTTCGAAACGCTCGCGGCATCGCTCAAAAGAACGGCGGCCCATGGCGGCGCGCCGGTCTTCATCGCATAAGAGTTCGACCAGGGGTCTGGCAAAGGCTTCCGGTGTGCGCTCCCGGACGAGGTAGCCGGTTTCGCCGCCGGCGATCGCTTCGCCGTTCCCACCCACATCAGTGGCCACCACCGGCAAACCCGCGGCCATGTACTCGAGAATGGCGTTTGAGAAGCCCTCGCTCCGGGACGAGAGGCAGCCGATGCACATGCGCCGGAGATGATCCGGCACGGCGCCTCTGCCGTCCGCGAAAAAGACGCGGTTCCCGATGCCCAACTCCGCTGCGAGCCGTCCCAGTTCCTCCCGCTGTGGGCCCTGGCCCACGATCACAAACGCGCTCTCCGGCACTTTTTCCGACACCAGCTTCGCCGCCCTGAGGAACAGGGCCACGTCTTTCACCGGGCGCAAATTGGCGACCATCCCCACTACCTTGGCGTAGTCCGGGATGCCGATTTGCCCGGGCAGGGCCGGATCCCCGCGCTCGCGGGCGTAGCGCGCCATATCGACACCCTGATAGATCACGTCCACCTTGTCCGCCGGGAGCATTTCCGCCGCCATGGCGATCTTTTTCGCGCCTTCCGAGTTAGCCACGACGCGCGTGGTATAGCGATTGAGATAGCGAAAGATCCGGATCCAGACTGGCGTGTACCAATAGCCTGTATTCAAGCGGCTGGTGATGACCACGGGACAGCTCGATCCGCGCACGGCCAGAACGCCGAATATCGTCGTTTTGACCATGAACGCCTGCACGATCTGGATTCCGTGTTCATTGAGATAGCGACGAAAACGCCGGATTTGCGACCATCCGTTCAGGGAATGGACGCGGGTCAACGGAAAGACGGCCGTACGGCAATAGCGGGCCAACTTGTCGAGTTGGGCACTGGCTTCCAGGCAGCACAGATGCACATCGAAGCGTGCCGGGTCCATGCGCGCCACGGTTTCAGAAACCTGCCGTTCGGTACCGGCCTCGCAAGCGACGGTGTCGACCAGGAGGCAGATGGGAATGCGCTGCATCTTACGCTTCCGCCCCGGTCGGCTGTGCCGGTTCGGGCGCCGCTAACAACTGCCGGTAGATCGTCAGCACGGATCGGCAGTATGCCTCCGGTGTATATGTGGATGTGACGCGCGGGCCCGCCATTCGAAACCGCATGGCCAAATCCCCATCTTCCAAAAGCCTCTCGATGGCGCCGGCCATCTGTCCGGCGCTGCCGCGCTCGACCAGGAGTGCCGTTTCACCGTGCCGCGCGATTTCGGGCACACCGCCGACCGAAGTCGCCACGACCGGAATGCCGGCGGCCATCGCTTCGAGGAGTGCATTGGGCGAGCCTTCGGAATGCGACGGAAGGACGAAAAGGTCCGCCATGGCATAGTAAGGCCGCACATCCGCCTGATGGCCGGCAAGAAGCACTGCGCCGGAAAGCCCCAGGGCCGCCAAGCGCCGTTCGATCGAGTCACGCTCCGGGCCTTCACCGGCCAGCACCAGCCGGAAAGACAGGGCCGGGTGACGCCGCCGCAGCAGCGCGACGGCGTCCAGCAGATCCAGATGTCCCTTTTCTCTCGACAGCCTTCCCACTGTCAGGATGACTTTGGCTTGGTCCGGAATTTCCAGCCGCGTCCTTAAGGCGGCGACTTCGCGCGCGGGCGGCGCTACAAAAGGCAAGATGCTGTTGTGCTGAATGGTAATTCGCGAGCCGGAAATTCCCATGCGCTGCAGTTCGAGCACAAAGGGCCGGCAGACGGTTATGATGCGCCGGGCGGCGCGAAGCGACCAGCGGTCGAGCTGGTTATAAATGCGCACCCGCAGCTTTGGAGCCGTATAGCCGTGGTGGAAAGCCAGCCAGGCATAACGCCGGCATAATCCGCTGAAACGCACCAGGAAATGGGCCTTAAAATTATGGCTCTGAATGATATCCGGTTGCCAGCGGTCCAGCACGGCGCGTAACTGCGGCACCACCCCGAGGTCGAAGGCAAACCTCTCCGGAATCACTTCAATATGCAAGCCGGCCTGGCGCACCGCCGCGACGAAGGCGTTTGGACCATCGAGATTGCGGCGTTGGAACGTGACAATGCCGATTTCGGCTGCCGGCAGTCCCGGTTCCGGGTGCATTGCACGGCTCGCGAACTCGATCAGATTCTTGGCTGGCCCGGTCAAGGAATGGGCTTCCACCAGCGCCAGTACCCGCAATGGCTTCTCTGGGGCGCTCTCGCCGGCGACATTTCTGGGTATGCACAACCACTCAGAATAGCGCATCACCTGGCCGGTACGAGTACGAGCGAAGGTACTGCTTCCGAGAATTTGCCTCTTACTCCGAGTCCGGTTGCAGAAGAAAAATAAAGTCTCCGGCAAAAATGCGCCAGACGGACTCGCAGGCGAGCAGTTGCTTCAGCGTACCGCGGACCTTGCGCCGAAGGGTGTTCCGCTCCTCGGGCTGGCATGCATGTTCGCGGATAGCCGGCGTCTTCAATGGGATCAGGTTCGTGGGCTCGTTGTAACCCGGCAGGCTGACGTAAGCGGCAGCGAGATTCAGTCCGGCGCTCCGGAACAGTTTCCGATACCCGTAATACGAGTAAGTGTAAGTCCTATAACCCGCATTTACGCCGGACCGGTAATTCGACGAATAACGGCATACCATGCGGGCCAGGAAGCGCGGCAACAGGCTGGTGTAACGCAACCCGCTATGATCGATGGCGCCGCGGATCTGGTTCCAGCCGAACCGGCTTTCAATCGCTACATAGATCTTGCCTCCCGGCGCAAGCAGTTCAC
>JAMCRM010000146.1 GCA_023380575.1 Acidobacteriota bacterium
TTGGCCGCCGCCGCGGACTACGAAGGCCTTATCCATGCGTTTCTCTGGGACGGAAAAGGGGAAGGAGCCCAAGCCGTGGCTCGAAAACTTGCCGGTATCGAACCGGAAAACAAGGTCGCGCGCGCGGCCATTCAGGACTACACCGAAAAGCAGAAGAGCGCGCTCCTGGCGGAGGCCCGCGAACTGACTTCCCAACGGCGCTATGCCGAAGCCATCGACCGTTACGGAGAGTATCAGCAGATTTACGGCTCCAGCGGAGAAATCGAGTTGATGGTGGCGCGCCTGAACAGCTGGGACAAGAAACTGGGGGCTGCGGAGACGGCATATCACAATTACCTGCTCAAACATCCTGCTGACGTGGATGCTCGCCTGGAACTTGCCAATGTGCAGCGCTGGATCGGCCACTACGGCCTGGCGGAGCTTTCTTATAGGGAAGTGCTGAAATCCGACCCACGCAACAGCGGCGCGCTGCTCGGGTTGGCGCAGGTGGCTGACAGCCGCAGCGCCGATCCGTTTGCCCTGGTGCAGGCCTACCGCCAAGTGCTGGCCGCCGATCCGAAAAACATGGCGGCGCGCAACCGCATGGACCAACTGGAGCCGTTGGTCTCGCCTTCCATGGGTTATTCTTTCCACAGTTTCGGCGACTCCGACGGGTACTATCGCGGCGAGAACCGTTTCCAGTTTTCGCTCCCGCTGCCGGGGAACCTGCAACTGAGCCCGTACTATTCGTTGACGTACTTTCATCAGTACCGGCAGGTGGGCGGCGGGAACTGCGCCGCTGAGAACCCGAATCTAGACGCGCGGACGGTCGGCCTCAGCAGCGCCATCTGCGGACGCAATGGAACCTATTGGGGCAATGGCGGCGGCGTCCAGACCCGGCTGGGGGCCGTGTCCGGCACAAACCTGCTTTTGGATATCGGCGCGACGCGCTTCAGCACGGGTCCTGTGTCGCTCAATGCGCGCGCGGATCTGACCGTGAAACTGAGTCCCGGCAGCCTGCTGTTTTTGGACCTGGCGCGCCGGCCGGGCGTGTGGGACCTCAACACGGTAGGCACGCTGGCCGCCGGCATTGTGGGCGACACGGGGCTGCTGGGATTTCAAACCAATATCGGCGAGCGATGGCGCTTCTGGGCGGCGGGAGGAGTGACGCGTTATTCGGCGGGCATCGGCCGCGCGTACGGGAACAACATCCAACGCCGCTTTTCGACCAGGCTCGATTACAGCGTGCTGCCGTCTTTGAGGGCCGGTTACGTGATCCGAGTCAGCACGTTCGACAAGGCGTCGCCGTATTACTTCAGCCCGTCGCGATACCTGACCTACGGGGTCACCTACTCGTGGACGCAGCCGCTCTCGCCCCACGTGCGGCTGGACGTCGACGGCGAAGGCGGCCTCGGGCAGATCAAGCGCTTCGGCGTGGCGCGCCTGGATACGCTCGAGATGGCGGCGCAACCAAATATCGTCTGGACGATTTATCCCGGGCTCGATTTCCATCTGGGATACCGCTTCTCACGCGGCCGCAGCAGCGCATTCGGGTCGCCCGTGTACAGCACCGGCGGCATGGAGTTCGGCCTGGTGAAATCGCTCGGCGAGCGATATGCGCCGGCGGATCCCACGCGCCTGGATATTTACTGAGGAGATTATGTTACGCCGGCTCTACTCTATCTTGATCGTCACGGTCTCTATTGCGCTTGGCCTGGGGGCAGCGGCGCTGCTGTACCTCCACTTCTATTTCAACCGGCTGGAAGTTACCAACCTGCTGCTCGATTTCTCGGCGTTCCTGCTGCTGATTTTTCTGCTGATTCTGGTCCTGCGCTACGCCCTGCTGTACTGGTTCGCCTACCTGGAGCACATGGAATACCTGCATACTCCTGAAGATTCGGAATATACGCCGCTGATTTCAATCATTGTTCCGGCCTTCAACGAAGGCCCGGTGATTCAATCGGCTATCGAATCCGTCATGGGGCTGGACTACCCGCATTATGAAACCATCCTGGTGGACGATGGCTCGACCGACGACACGCTGGAGCGCGCCAAATCTCTGGTGGCGCTCTACGGAAGCGAGCGTCTGCGAGTCCTCACGCAGCGGAACAGCGGCAAGGCTACCGCCCTGAACCATGGGATCGCCCACGCTAACGGCGAATTTGTCCTCTGCATGGATGCGGATTCGCGGCTCGAAGCGCAGACTCTGCGGAGCGCCATCCGGCACTTCCGCGATCCGCAGGTGGGCGCCGTGGCAGGCAACGTCAAGGTGGCCAATCGCCTGAACCTGCTGACACGCTTACAAGCCCTCGAGTATGTGGAAGGCCTGAACCTGCTGCGCACGGCGCAGGCGTTCTTCCGGAAGGTCATGGTCATTCCGGGGCCGGTAGGCATGTTCCGCAAGCGGATGCTGGAGGTGTTGGGCGGCTATGAAGCCGATACCTACGCGGAGGATTGCGATCTGACCCTGCGCATCGTCCTCTCCGGCTGGAAGATCAAGTACGAGAGCCGGGCCATTGCCTGGACCGAAGCGCCGGAGAATCCGCAGGCCCTGTTCAAGCAGCGCTACCGCTGGTCGCGCGGCATACTGCAGGCGATCATCAAACACAAGCGCCAACTGTTGCGGCCCATTTCCCGGCCGCTGGACTGCGCATTCCTTTGGATCATGGTGTTCGAAAGCATCTTACTGCCGGGTATCAACGTCTTCAGCATTCTGTTTTTCGCGGCTGCGGTGATGGGGGGCGGGCTGTCCAACCTTATCTTCCTGTGGTGGGCACAACTGACCGTGCTCGATATGGTGGTGGCGCAGTTTTGCGTCGCCCTGGAACACGAGGATCTCAGCCTGGTGTTCTACGCCGTGCTTTACCGGCTTGTCTTCATTCCTTATGTCGACGTGATGCGGTTTTTCGCGTCGCTGGATGAGATGTTCGGGGTCAAGATGGGCTGGGGCCGGCTGCAACGTTTTGGAAGGATCTGAAGGAGGCTGAAAATGGAAGTCGAACTGTATCCACTGTTGTCGACCATCATTCTGGTGACCACGGTCGGAACCATCGTGTTCGCGTTGTTCTCGTATCTCGCTTACCGCGCGCGGGCACGACGCCCGCCGGCCGCGGCGGAGCAGGCGAAGACCCTGGAAGCGAGGCGGGCTCAGCTGTTCAAACGCTACGAACCGGGCGCGTAAACGGTCATGTCCACTCTCATCGGCAGCGCGCGCCGCAAGCGCGACCTTTTCGGGGTTTCTTTCGGGCTGATTGTGCTGATGGTGCTGGGCCTCCAAGTGGTCCTCTACCTCATGGTGATGCAGGACACCGTCGGCCCATTCATGCCGTTCCGCAAGGTGGCCGCGCCGCATCCGGCCATGGCCCGCGAACTCAAGGTGGCACTGCTGCGCAGCGAGGCTACCGCCAGGATGAGCCAGACGCGCCCGGAGTATTACTATGATCTGGAACAGCACTGGGAAAGCGTGCTGCGGGAAGCGCACATTCCCTACCGGGTCATCTCAGACCGTCAACTGTCCACTGTGGGGAACGATTTTCCAGTCCTTGTACTGCCCTGGGCGGCGTGCCTGGGGGAAGCCGAACTCAAAGCCATCAGCGGAGCCGTAGCCCGGGGAGCAGGCCTGGTGGCGTCCGGCGCCTTGGGTTCGCGTGACGCGGAGTGCTCCTGGAAAGGGTGGGACTACCTCACCCAGATCACGGGCGTTCGGGCACCGTACACGGTACAGGCATCCGGGGCTTTTAATGCCGTGTTCCGCGGCGGGGGTTTCTATTCCCAGGGAATCCCCGCCGGCTACAACGTCGAGTTGCCCAGGCAGGAATTCGTCGCCGGCAACACCGAACTGCCCGATGTTTTCTGGTCGGACTGGAAACTCCGGCCCGCGCAGGGCACCAATCCGGGAAACACCACGCTGGCGGTGCATACTACGAGGGGGCAAGGCCGCGTCGTATGGTTCGGGTTTGCGGAGACCCCGCCCAATGGACAGGCGGCGGACCGGGTGGCTCTGCGCCACTACATGGAGTCCTGCGTGCGCTGGGCGGGCAGACAAGCGATTGGCGTCGTCGACGACTGGCCGGGCCGCCACCGCGCCGCCGTCCTGATAGCCGAAGAGGTGCAGCATATGGAGAGCGCCATGGCTGCCGCCAGCTTTCTGCAGCAGGAGCGGATCCCGGCCGTGTTCTTCTGCAATTCAGAGGTGGCGCGGAGCAGCCCGGCGATTCTGCGCAAGCTGGAAGCTGTGGGTGAGGTCGGCTCCGCCGGCGATTCGGCGGAGCCGTTTGGTGATCAGCAGACGGCGATGCAAACTGACCGGCTGCTGCGGGCCAAGCACGACCTGGAGGGTTCAGCGCCGGTCAGGGTTCTGGGCTTCAACCCACCGCAGGGTTCGTCCAATGCGGACACGGCTGTATCGGTGACGAACGCGGGCTACCACTATTACCTCGATGCGTCGGAAGTGCGGCGGGCCGTGCCCGAAATGTTCGAATCCGGCGGCTCGGCGCTGCTGCCGATCCCCCGCTCGGAGATCGCGCGGATTTACCGCGCATCATCGGATGATTTTGAAATCATCGCCAACTACCGCGGCCCCACGCCGTGGGGCAACGATCTGGCGGAAGGCTTTCTCGACGAGTTCCAGCGCGTGCTATATCTGGGCGGCCTTTACCCGCTGGTTTTTCGCAGCGACCTGCTCGGGTCGCCACAGAATCTTCACATCCTGAGAAAGATTGTGGAGCGTCTGAAGACTGAACCGGTGTGGATCGCCTCGGGAGAATCGCTGGTGCGCTGGTGGTCGGAGCGCGAGAAACTGCGCGTCGATGTGCGCAAAATCAGCAGCCACCGGCTGCGGGTCGCCATCACCAACCGCGGCCAATACGATCTCGAAGATGCCAGCGCGCACCTCTATCTGCCGTACACGCCGCGTCATATGCGGATAAGCTCGACCGTATTGCGGCTGCAGTTGCCGCACTCGGAGCTGACCAGCGACGGAGTCCTGCGGCTGGATTTTCCAGTCCTGCGCAGGCAGAGCAGCTATGTTCTACTTATTGCCCTTGATGAATAGCCGCCGGTTGTGGAGCGCCGCCGCCCTGACCCTGTTGCTCGCCTGGACGGCGGCCGCGGAACCGCCGATCCGTCAGTTCTATTTCCTGAACGACGCGAAGTCGTGGAAGTCACTGGAAGAAAACGGCGGGACGGTCAACTTGCTTTCCCCGGTGTGGTTCAGCGTGACACGCACCGGAACGCTCGAATCCAGCATGGACCTGAAGCTGATCGAATGGGCCGCGGAAAAGAAAATTCCCGTCATGCCGGTGCTCGTCAACCAGGGATTTGATCCGGGCTCGGCGCATGCACTGATCGGCAGCCGGCGGGTGCAGGAAACCGTTATCGCAACCCTGCTCCGGATTGCCGCATTGCGCGGATTCAAAGGAATTCAACTCGATTTCGAGAGTTTTGCGGTCTCGGATCGGGACGGCTACACCCAATTTGTGGAGCGATTCGCCCGCGCTCTTCACAACCTGCACATGCAACTCAGTGTAGCCGTCATGTCCCCGTACGGTGCGGAGCCGCAAGACGGGGGCGGCTGGACCAAGAGCACGCACGCCGCGGCGTTCGATTATTTTCAACTGGGGACGGCCGCCGATTTCATCACGCTCATGGCCTACGATCAGCACACCGCGGCGGACAAGCCCGGGCCCATTGCCGGCTTGCCTTGGGCGGAAGCGTGCGTCCAGAAACTGCTGGAAGTAGTGCCGTCGTCCAAGCTGCTGCTGGGGATTCCGCTGTATTACCGGCGCTGGGGGAGGGCGAAGGCTAGCGAAGGGCCATTTCACGAGGCGCAAGCCCTGGCCGCCCGGCACCAGGCGAAAATTCTCCGGGACGGCACGCAGGCAGAGTCCATGTTCCGCTTCGAGGACGGCGAAAGGGAGCAGGTGGTGTGGTTCAGCAATGCGGCCGACCTGCGCAGGCGCATGGAACTGATCGGAAGATATCGCTTGCGCGGCTATTCGGCGTGGCGTCTGGGGCAAGAGGACCCGGAAGCGTGGCGTCTGGCATTCCCGCCCGGCGCAGGCGCGAACTGAGGAGCTTTATGCGGAGAGCAACTGTAATTTTGTTGGGTATCACGACGGCGTTCCGGCCGGCGGCGCACGGAGACTCTGTGGCGAATGGGCTTCGCCTGCCAGGCGGCACGCCTGTGCTGTTGCGACTTAAAGCGGCGATATCGTCGAGCGATGCGCACGTGAACGACCGCGTCGAATTCCGCGTTGCCCGGGACGTGCGGGTGGGTCCGGCCACGGTCATTCCGAAAGATAGCGCGGCCTGGGCCGTGGTGACGGAGGCTTCCCCGAGAGGCCGCATGGCGCGCGCGGGAAAGCTTTCAATGAATATCCAGGCAGCCTGCTCCGCCGATGGCCAAGCCGTGCCGCTGCGCCTTGTCGCGCGGCCTGATGCGAGGGTGGAGCAAACCGGGAGCGAATCGGGTTTGGGAGACACGCTGCTGGCCTTCCCCGCATGGCCCGTGATGTTGTTCCTCTACGGAAAAGACCGCCACATGCCGGCGGGAGCCGAGGTAACCGCGTACACCGACCGCGACGTAACCATCGATCCCCTGCTCATGGACTCGGGCGGCAGACCGGGCACGTGCGGCGCGGCGCCGCGGGATGCCGTGCCGGTGACGGATGCCTCCATCGCGATGGTGCGGTCTGATCCCGATGGCGCCGAGATTCAGGTAGATGGCAAGTATGTCGGGAATACGCCCTCGCGGCTGCGGCTCACCGCCGGTGATCACGATATCAGGGTCAGCGCGAAAGGACGGCATGCGTGGCGGCGTATCATCACGACTACGGCGGGCGGCGAGATGAAATCGGCGGCCGTCC
>JAMCRM010000147.1:0-2724 GCA_023380575.1 Acidobacteriota bacterium
CCTGCGCCTGGACCCCCTTCTGAATTATTACCTGGTGCGGCCCATCGACGCTCCCGTCCGCCTGATCGGCGATTTCGACGAGAAACCGCCCGAGGAGGGCACCCTGGCTTCCCTCGCCCAGGAAGCCATGCGCCGCCGCCCCGAGTTGAACCGGCTGCGCATCGCCGAACGCAGCGCGGGAGTGCAACTGGATCTGGCCAAAGCCGAGAACCGCATGAAAGTGGATTTCGCCGGCTCCTATGGCATTATGTCCCGCTTGCTCTCCAACCAGTTGAATTCGCAGTTTACGCGCTGGACCATGGGGTTCAACTTCACCATGCCCGTATTCGACGGCTTCAAACGCAGCGGGCTGGTCTATCAGGCGACCGCCGCGGAGCGCTCCGCCCGCGCCCAGCGGGAAAAGGCCGAGCAGCAGGTGCGGCTGGCCCTCCAGCAAGGCATGGACGAGATCGCCGCCGCCCGCGAGACCATCACCGCGACCCAGGCCAACATCAAGCAGGCCGAAAGAGTTCTCACGATGACGCAGAACAACTACAAGTACGGCGCGGCGACCACGCTCGATATCGTGGACGCGCAGACGGCGCTCACCCTGGCACGCACCAACTACCTGCGCGGGCTGCACGACTATTCCATAGCACGCGCCAATCTGCGTTGGGTGATGGGGATGAAACCATGGGAATAAAGCACGGCTGCATCCTGGCTTCGATCGCTCTGGCGTCGTTCAGCGGCTGCCGCCGGCAACAGGCGCCCGCCGCCGCCACGGCACAGACCGCGCCGGTCAAGACCAGCATCGTCCAGATCGCGCCGGAGCCGTTCACGGCCACCGTGCCGATCACCGGAAGCCTGATCTCCACCACGCGCGTGGACGTGAAGGCCGAAACGGTGGGCCGTGTGGTCCGCTTCGACAAGGAAGAAGGCGACCGCGTCGCCGCCGGGGAGGTGGTGGTGTGGGTGGAAGAGGAAAATTACCGGCTCGCCCTGCAACAGGCGGAATCGGCGGTGCAGGTCTCGGAGGCCGCGCTGGGAAAGGCCCGCATTTTGCAAGCGCACAGCCGCTCGGAACAGGAGCGGGCGCAGAATCTGCTGCGGTCGGGCGGCATCACCGATAAGGACCTCAAATCCGCGCAGTTGTCCGAGCAGGACGCCCGCGCCCAGGTAGCTCTGGCCGATGCCCAACTCCAGCAGGCCCGCGCCACCGTGCAGGTGGCCCGCAAGCGCCTGCGCGACTGCCAGATCCTGGCGCCGGTCTCTGGCGTCATGCAGAAGAAATTCGTCAATAAGGGCGCTTACGTGGAAGCCCCGACCGCCCTGTTTACCATTGTCGATAACACGAAACTGGAACTGCAGAGCCCCGTGGCAACGGCCGATCTCGGGCCGGTCGGACGCGGCCAGGCGGTGGTGTTCACGGTGAACAGCTTCCCCGGAGTCGTTTTCGAGGGCGCGGTCGAGGAGATCAGCCCCGCTGTCGAAACCGATTCGCGCGCCGCCAAGGTCCGGGTCCGGGTCAACAACAGCGGCGGACGCCTCAGGGCCGGGATGTTCGCCCAAGGCGAGATCCGCACCGGTGTGCAGTCCCAGGCAGTGGTCATTCCCCTCTCCGCCGTCTACCGGGACGACCGCGCCGCCAAGGACAGCTACGTCTTTGTCGCGGAAAACGGGAAAGCGACCCGCCGCAACGTGCGCATCGGCCGGGAACGGGATTCGAAACTGGAGATTCTCGCCGGTCTCAAGCCGGGCGACCTGCTGCTTACCGAACAGAGCATCGAACTCGCCGAAGGCGTGCGCGTCGAGGCCCGTTAACCATGTTCCTCAGCGACCTTTCCATCAAGCAGCCGGTCCTGGCGACCATGCTCTCGGTCTCCCTGGTGACCCTGGGGCTCTATTCCTATCGCGAAATGACCGTGGATCAGTTTCCCGATGTGGAAATGCCCATCATCACGGTGCAGACGCAATACCCCGGCGCGTCGCCGGAAACCGTGGAGCGGGAAGTCACCAAGCGCATCGAGGAGGCGCTAAACACCATTTCCGGCGTGCGCCACATCAGTTCCACCACAACCGAGGGCTTGTCCGCCATCGTGGCGCAATTCCACCTCGGCACCAACATCAACACCGCGCAGCAGGACGCGCAATCGAAGATCAACGCCATACGGGCCGATTTCCCGCGGGAAATGAAAGAGCCCGTGATCCAGCGCATCGACCTCAAGGCCATGCCCATCGTGTCGGTCGCGGTGGAGAGTCCGACGGCGGATATCAAGACGCTCTCTTCACTGGCCGAAAAGGTTATCCAGAAGCGCCTGGAAACGGTGCCCGGCGTGGGACAGGTGAACCTGATCGGGCTGGCACGCCGGGAGGTGCAGATCCTGGTTGATCCGCAAAAGCTGACAGCCTACGGCCTCACCTATCCGCAAGTGGCGGCGGCGCTCGAGCGCGAGAACCAGGATGTGCCCTCCGGCAAGCTGGAACACGGGGCGCAGGAACCGATGGTGCGGGTGGCCGGCAAAGTCCGCTCGGTGGATGCCTTCGAGAAACTGATCGTCGCCCAGCGCGACGGCAGGCCCATTTACCTTTCCGAGATCGCCCACATCGTGGACGGAGTCGAGGAACGCCGCAGCGCCTCGCTGATCAACGACCGTTCCGGGCTGTCGCTGGACGTGATCAAGCAGTCCGGCGCCAACACAGTCGAGGTCTCCGACAGCATCAACAGCGCCATCAAATCCATCAACA
>JAMCRM010000147.1:2734-3786 GCA_023380575.1 Acidobacteriota bacterium
CGCATATCCATCTGCGTGTCGTGGTAGATCGTTCCAAGTTCATCCGGGATTCCGTGGACGACGTACAGGTTACCCTCGTACTAGGCGGCATTCTCACCGTCTTCATCGTCTTTCTGTTTCTGAACAGTTGGCGCAGCACCGTGATTACGGGGCTGGCGCTGCCGGTCTCGGTCATCAGCACGTTTATCGTGATGCGGGGCATGCACTTCACCCTGAACGTCATCACCCTGATGGGACTCTCCCTTGCAATCGGGTTGTTGATCGACGACGCCATCGTGGTGCGGGAGAACATCGTGCGGCACCTGCACGCAGGCGCCGACCATTTCACGGCGGCGCGGGAGGCCACCTCGGAAATCGGCACGGCAGTCATGGCGACCACCTTCACGATTATGGCGGTGTTCGTGCCCGTGGCGGTCTTCATGGGCGGCGTCATGGGGCGCTTCTTCTTCCAGTTCGGCATCACCGTCGGCTTTGCCGTGCTGGTCTCCCTGTACGTGAGCTTCACGCTGGACCCCATGCTCTCCTCGCGCTGGTACGATCCGGCGGCCGATCCCACCGTGCCGCGCACTTGGCTGGGAAAGATCCTGGGGCGCATGAACGACCACCTGGACCGCCTGCAAAACCTGCTCGCGGGAGCGCTGGGCTGGTCGCTTTCGCACCGTTTTACCGTGTTGTTCGTTGCCACGGTCGCGATCGCTTCCAGTTTCCTGCTGTTCGGCCGCCTGGGTTCCGCGTTCATCCCGGAGGCCGACCCCGGCGAGTTTCAGGTCAGCTACAAGGCGGACCCCGGCATCAGCCTGGAGCGCTCCACCGAGATCGCACGCCGCGTGGGCTCGGAAATCCGCGCCATGCCGGGTGTGGAGTACACCTATACCACCATTGGCGGCAACGGTACCCTGCCCACCAACGAGGGCAGGATCTACGTGCGCCTCAAGGAGCGCAAATTCAGGCCGCATTTCCTCGTCATGAAGGCACAGCTTCGCCAACGCCTCGCACGCTTTTCCGCCATCCGCGCGGCGGTGGAGAACTTCGATGAGATGAACAGCGAAACC
>JAMCRM010000148.1 GCA_023380575.1 Acidobacteriota bacterium
CCCCGGCCCGCTCCTCAAACCCGGCTTCACCTCCGTCATACTGGTGATGTTGCTGGGCCAGTCGCGCGTGTTCTACTCCATGTCCCGCGACGGGCTGGTGCCCAAGGTCTTCTCCGACATCCACCCGCGTTTCCAAACGCCCTGGCGCTCCAACATTCTGTTCTGTCTGTTCGTGGCGCCGTTCTCGGCTTTCCTGCCTCTCAAGGTGGTGGGACACATGACCAGCATCGGCACGCTGTTCGCCTTCGTGATCGTCTGCGCCGGGGTGTGGGTGATGCGGCGGAAGAATCCCGACGCGCCCCGGCCTTTCAAGACCCCGCTGGTGCCGCTGGTGCCCATCCTGGGCATCGTCTGGAATTTCGCCATGATGTATTCCCTCGGCTGGGATAACTGGATCCGCCTCGGCGTTTGGTTTCTGATCGGACAAATTGTCTACTTCACCTACGGGCGCTGGCATAGCCACCTCCGCAAGCAGGTGTAGCCGGAGGGGCATCTTTCGCAGTTGGGTTTGAGGAGCGGGCCGGGGAGTGATTGGGCCCGCTTTTTGCTTTTCAAGGGGATACGAGAGAAGCGAAGTTCATCTCTGCCGGGAATGTCTACAGCCTGTGGATTTCGGATTCATCACTCCTAAGTGGGTGTGCGCGAAATGCCCCATGCGGGAGGGGCTCCAAAACCGCTAAATACTTGTACTTACTTCACGAATCGGGCCTGCAATCCTGCTACACTAAGACTTCAAGAAGGCTGTGAAAAACAGCCTAAAAGTGCCAGCCATGTTTCGATTCGATCGGCTCATCCGAGAGGATATGTTGGTACGCGAAGTGAAGCAGCGCTATCCGGCCACTATCCCGGTGTTCGAGGAGTGGGGCTTCCGGGCGGCATGCGACGACTGCGATATTCAGACCACGGCGCGGAAGAACGGTCTTTCCAGCCGCGCGGTGGTGGATGCCCTGAACCGGGCCGCCTTCGGAGGAAAGACCGACACGGACTAACATGCAAGCAATCAAAGCCAGCAAAAAGCGTAGATCCACGGGGCAGCGGAGCCAGCCGTTGGACGTCTTCTTTTCGCCGAAATCTGTTGCGGTGATCGGCGCCACCGAGAACCCCGGCAGCGTGGGTCGAACCATCGTCAAGAACCTCGTCGCGAGCCCTTTCGGCGGTACGGTATATCCCGTCAACCCGAAGCGGCCGAGCATATTGGGCATTAAGGCCTACAAGAACGTGGCCGAAATTCCGGAGCAGGTGGACCTCGCGGTGATTGTCACTCCCGCGACCACGGTGCCGGGCATCGTTCGCGAATGCGTCGATGAGGGCGTGAAGGGTGCCGTGGTGATCTCCGCGGGCTTCAAGGAAATCGGGCCGGCGGGCGTGGAACTGGAACGGCAGATCATGGTGGAAGCGCGCCGTGGGGACATGCGCATCGTGGGTCCCAACTGCCTGGGTGTGATGTGCCCGTTGACCGGGCTGAATGCCACTTTCGCCGCCACCGTCGCACGGCCGGGCAACGTGGGATTTATCAGCCAGAGCGGCGCTCTCTGCACGGCGGTTCTCGACTGGAGCCTGCAGGAAATGGTCGGTTTCAGCGCCTTCCTGTCCCTCGGTTCCATGCTGGACGTGGGTTGGGGCGACCTGATCTATTACCTGGGGAATGACCCGCGCACGCGTAGCATCGTAATTTACATGGAATCCATCGGCGATGCGCGCTCGTTCATCTCCGCGGCGCGGGAAGTGGCCCTCAACAAGCCCATCATCGTGATCAAGGCCGGGCGGACGGCGGCGGCGGCCAAGGCAGCGGCCTCCCATACCGGTTCGCTGGCGGGCAGCGACGAGGTGCTGGAAGCGGCTTTCCGCCGCAGCGGCGTGCTGCGCGTCAACAGCATTGCGGACCTGTTCTACATGGCCGAAGTGCTTTCCAAGCAGCCCAGCCCCAAGGGGCCGCGCCTCTCCATTCTGACCAACGCGGGCGGCCCGGGAGTGCTGGCCACCGATTCGCTGGTGACCGGCGGCGGCGAACTGGCGGAGATCTCCGCCGAGACGCTGGAACAGATGAACCAGTTCCTGCCGGCGGCGTGGAGTCACGGCAACCCCCTCGACATCCTCGGCGATGCGGGCCCGGACCGCTATGCCAAAGCCGTGGAAATCGCCGCCAAGGACCCCAACAGCGACGGCCTGCTGGTGGTGCTGACGCCGCAGTCCATGACCGACCCCACCCAGACCGCCGAGCAGCTCAAGCCCTATGCACACCTGGAAGGCAAGCCGATTCTGGCGAGCTGGATGGGCGGGGCGGATGTGGCCGCGGGCGAGAACATTCTCAACCGCGCGGGCATCCCCACCTTCTCCTATCCCGACACCGCCGTGCGTGCTTTCAATTACATGTGGCGGTACAGCTACAATCTGAAGGGCCTGTACGAAACCCCGTCGCTGCCCGAGGATACCGCCGAGTGCGCGCCCAACCGGGCCGCCGCCGAAGAGATCATCGGCAACGCCCGCCGGCAGGGCCGCCTGATTCTGACCGAGGCGGAATCGAAGGAGATCCTCAACAGTTACGGCATCCCCACTGTCCAGACCCTGGTGGCGTCCACCGAGGAGCAAGCCCTGCAATTTGCCGATAAGATCGGCTACCCGGTGGTGCTGAAGCTGTTCTCCGAAACCATCACGCACAAGACGGACGTGGGTGGCGTGCAGCTCAACCTCATGGACGCCGACGCCGTAAAGAAGGCCTACAACAAGATCAGGACCTCCGTGGCCCAGAAAGTCGGCGCTGAGCACTTCCAGGGGGTCACGGTGCAGCCCATGATCAAGCTCAGCGACGGCTACGAGCTGATCATCGGTTCCAGCCTGGACGCCCAATTCGGCCCGGTGCTGCTGTTCGGAACCGGCGGGCAGTTAGTGGAGGTCTTCAAAGACCGTGCCCTGGCCTTGCCGCCGCTCAACACCACGCTGGCCCGGCGCATGATGGAGCAGACCAAGATCTACAAGGCCCTCAAGGGCGTACGCGGCCGCAAGCCGGTGGACCTGGCGGAGCTCGAACAGTTGATGGTGCGGTTCAGCCGCCTGGTGGCGGAACAGCGCTGGATCAAGGAAATCGACATCAACCCGCTGCTGGCTTCGGCGGACCGGCTGATCGCCCTGGATGCCCGCGTGGTGCTGCATGCGCCCGAGGTGACCGAAAAGGAGATTCCGAAGCTTTCCATCCGGCCCTATCCCAGGCAGTACGTGAGCGAGTGGGCCATGAAGGACGGCGAAAAGGTGGAAATCCGGCCCATCCGTCCGGAAGACGAACCGCTCATGGTGAAGTTCCACGAGACGCTTTCCGAGCGCAGCGTCTATCTGCGGTACTTCCACCTGATGAACCTCACTCAGCGCGTTTCCCACGAGCGCCTGACACTGATCTGCTTCATTGACTACGACCGCGAAATGGCCCTCGTGGCGGAGCGGCGCAACCCGGCCTCCGGGGAGCGGGAAATCCTGGCCGTCGGCCGCCTGACCAAGGTGCATGGCGCCAACGAAGCGGAAGTGGCGGTGCTGGTGAGCGATCATTTCCAGGGCCGCGGCTTGGGCAAGGAGTTGCTCACGCGGCTGGTGAAAGTGGGCGCGGACGAGAAACTCGACCGTTTGGTGGCCGATATTCTGCCGGACAACCGCGGCGTGATGCGGATCTGCGAAAAGATCGGATTCCAGTTGCAGCACGAAGAAGACGTGGTCAAGGCGGAATACAAGCTGTAGAGCGGGCCACGGCCCGCCCTTCACTTCCAACATCCAACACCCGGCCCCGCAAGGGCCGGGTTTCTTGTGTCCGTGATAAACTCGG
>JAMCRM010000149.1:0-3495 GCA_023380575.1 Acidobacteriota bacterium
GGAGCACTGCATCGTGTGCCACAACCCCAACACGGTCACCACCGGCACCGGCGCTACCACGGTGGATTTCCGGACCATGGTGCACCGCATCCACACCGGCAAAGACCTGACCCGGCCTTATACGGTAGGCACCACGACCTTTGCCGGGGGATATCCCGGCGACCGCAGGAACTGCGCCTTCTGCCATGTCAACGGTTCCGAGCAACTGCCCCTCGCCGAGGGCCTGTTGAACGTTCCGGATGCCGCCAGCCCCCTGAATCCGCTGACACCCACGACGGCGGCCTGCACCGGTTGCCATGACAAGCTGTCGGTGTTGTCGCACGCCGCGTCCAACACCAGCGGCCAGGGTGAAAGTTGCGCGGTGTGCCACGGCCCCGATGCCGAACAGTCGGTGAACCGCGCGCACGCCCGTTAGTCCCGGTAATGTGATTCCCGCGCCGGTCAGCGCCGGCGCGGGACCTATCCGATACCCTCGCGTGATTTGCTACTGTGTTTATTTGCCTATGAAGACCGTGTCCCGTTCCCTGGCAATACTGGTAGCGCTGGCTTGCCTGCTTTCCGCCGCTCCACGAAAGCCCAAACTGGTGGTCGGAATTGTGGTGGACCAGTTCCGCTACGATTACCTGACCCGCTACCGCAACGAATATAAAGGCGGGTTCGACCGCCTGCTCACGCAAGGCGCTGTTTTCGGCAACGCCCGCTATGAGCATTTCCCGACTGTAACGGCTATCGGGCACAGCGTCTTCATGACCGGCGCCACGCCATCCGTGAGCGGCATCGTGGGGAACTCCTGGTACGACCGCGATGAAGCCCGCAATCTCACCAGCGTCAGTGACGACGGGGTCAAACTGCTCGGCGGTCCCGGGGGCGGCTGTTCCCCGCGCGAACTGCTGGTCTCCACGGTCGGCGACGAGCTCAAGATCGCCGGCGGCGGCAAGCCGCGCGTGATCGGGATTTCGCTCAAGGACCGCGCCGCCATCCTGCCCGCCGGCCACATGGCCGACGGCGCGTACTGGTTCAACGAACGCAGCGGCAATTTTGTGAGCAGCACTTTCTATTTTGCGGACCTGCCCGACTGGGCCAAGGACTTTAACGCGAGCCGTCCCGCGGAGCGCTATAAGGGCGCCTCCTGGCTTGAACACAAGATGCCCGAGGCGCCGGAAAAGCTCTACCCGGCGCTCGAAGCCAGTCCCTTCGGCAACGAACTGGTGGAAGCCTTCGCCGAGCGGGCCATCCAGGCCGAGCAATTGGGGCGGCACGATACCACGGACCTGCTGACGGTCAGCTTTTCCTCCAACGATTACGTGGGCCACCGCTACGGGCCGGATTCTCCCGAAGTGCATGAAATCTCGCTGCGTACGGACCGCCTGTTTGACAAGTTCTTCCGCTACCTGGACGCACAGGTGGGGATGGCCAACGTGCTGGTGGTGATGACCGGGGACCACGGCGTGGCGCCGGTGCCAGAAGTCCAAAACGCCCGCCGCATGCCGGGCGGCCGCATGCGGCCCGGGTCCATTCGCCAGGCGGTGACCGCGGCGCTTGGCGCTAAATTCGGGGATGGCAACTGGCTGCTCACGGGCTCCGACACCGATCTGGTCTTCAACCTGGATCTCATCCGGCAGAAGAACCTGGACCGCGCCGTAGTGGAGCGCACGGCGGCCGAAGCGGCACTGACCGTGATGCACGTCTTCCGGGTTTTCACGCGCGAGCAGTTAATGGACGGCCACAGCATGGAGGACCAGGTGGGGCGCCGCGTGATGAACGGCTTTTACGTCCGGCGCAGTCCCGATGTGACCGTGTTGCTGGAGCCGTACTGGCTTTTCGGGGCGAGCGGCACCACGCACGGCACGACTTTCAGCTATGATTCCCACGTGCCCGTGATTTTCATGGGCCCGGGCATCCAGCCGGCGCGCTACGTACGGCAAATCATGCCCAACGACATCGCCCCCACCCTGGCCACCATTCTGGACGTGGAGACTCCCAGCGGATCTATGGGGCGGGCCCTGGCGGAATTGTTTTAGGCCGCTGTGTTCAGGCGGCCAAAGTGGCCGCCCAAGGGGTCTTTACTACCGCCGGACGCTTCGTCCATCGCCGGTTGTGATGAACATCTCCTTCCGCACCTCACGGACCGCTCAAGTTGTGCTCTAATGCCACCTGGAGGCATCGCTCGGATGCTGCAGATGATACGCGGCAAGCGCCCAGGTTCTCGAGCATCCGGCCCCGCCCATCCTGCGGTATCGGCCCATCAACGCGTCCTCCGGCACCCGGCCGCGTGGCTGCAGCGCGGGCTGGGCAATCAGGGGCTTCTGCGCCTTGCTCACTCGGACTCCCTCCCGATGCTCCGGCACGGTTTGGGTAATCAGGCGACTCTGCGCCGGCTCAATCCGCCGCAACCTGCATTGCAGAAGAAGTTGATCATCGGCGAATCCTCCGATCAGTATGAGCAGGAAGCCGATCGCGCCGCCAGCCAGGTGATGGATGCCAGGCAAGCATCCGTAGCGGCACCCGCACCGGCAACCTCCCGCTTGCAACGAAAGTGTTACTGCGGCGGAATGTGTTCCAAGTGCCGGGACGACCTCCTCCAAAGAAAAGCCGATGGCGCGGGCGCCTCCCAGCAGGCCACGGCGCCACCGATTGTACACCGTGTATTGCAATCCCCGGGACAGGAATTGGAGCCCTCCACTCGCGCCTTCATGGAATCCCGGTTCGGCTACGAGTTCGGTTCTGTGCGCGTGCATCACGATGCTACTGCGGCGACCTCGGCGGCTGCCGTGTATGCCCGTGCCTACACGGTCGGATCGCACGTCGTCTTCGGATCGGGACAATATCAATCCGGTGAAGGTGGTCGCGGACTGCTCGCGCACGAACTCACTCACGTAATCCAGCAATCCGGCGGGACCGTGCCGGCAGCAGCAACGCGTTTATCCCGTGCGCCGATCGAATGGCATTTCACAAGCCCTTCGCAGACCAACCCGTTTCAACCACGGGAAGAATTCCACCTGGAATTCTACACGCATTCCTGCATGGGATGTCATGACCGCGGCCATCGCATCCTGCTCCGAACCATCACCAACCGCTGGGACCTCTTCGAGTGGGCCGTCGAGCAGCGTATGAACGGCATCGGCATCAAGTCGATCAATGCGGAGATCTACAGCCAAGACGTCGACGCCAGCAACGTGGACCGCGAGGCGGCGGCCATGTACATTTATTTCAATCAGAAGCACATCGAGGACGAGGCGAACGCGCGGCTGGCCAGGCAGGCGCAATACCGGGCCGCCCAACGCGCCGCGGCACAGAAGCGCCAGGAAGAGGAGCGAAAACAGGAGGCTCTCGAAAAGCAGCGCGCATTTGCCAAGAGCGATCCCAGCTGATGTCCGCCGCTGACCGAGGCCAAGGTCGATGCCGGCCCCTATGTAAACCAGGGAGTAGCGTTGCGCTACGACAAGATGGTGCCCGAACCCGATCCCACTGATCACCCCGATCTCGATGAGGTTC
>JAMCRM010000149.1:3505-4430 GCA_023380575.1 Acidobacteriota bacterium
GCAATATGATTTACGTGCCGAAGCTTTTGGAACAGCTCTATTACGATGCGTCGAAGGGTAACTATCGCGCCGCTTGGTTGATCTGCCAGATGGAGGCAGCCGCCAGGCTGAACATCGGCATAAAGTGGGCAGACGACCTCCACAGTCTCACTTGTACGTTCCTCTATAACTGCGGACTCGATACCCGGCTGCCCTTCTCCCAGACCACCGCGTCGGGCCGGCGCATGCGGTCCGTGATTTCAAAGGCTTTCGAAAAGCGAGCATTCGATATCAATCTGGCGCGTGGCGTTATCGGCGACGTTCTGACGCTGATCGGTGGCGCCGAAATCGCCAAGGCCGGTCTTGCCAAGGGAACTGCTCTGCCCCTGGATACGCCGCCCCCCACAACGCTTGGCAGCAGGGACCCGGGCTTTTGGACCGATACTCAGCCCACCACGGCCAACCCGGCGGTGGGCAAGTTGAAGCTGGGGCAGGCCGACGTGACGGACATTACGGCGGCCCGCAAACCACCCGCTACGCAGCCCAGTCTCGCCGTGAATGTTGCCAACGATAACGATGTCGCACGACAGGTGAGGCAAGCCGCCGGCCAGACCACACCGGCGGCGCCTGAAACCAATCCTCCGGCCCCCACGTCACAGCGGTCACCTCGCGTGCGCACTCCGAAGACTCCGCCCCGCGCCGGCGAGGTCACGTTCGACAATATGGCTCGCATTCCCGGCATGAACGATGTGCTGAAGAAGTTCCAGAAGCTGAGGCGTCCGTGGAACGACCTGGGCTTCGACACGCCCCAGGATCTGCTGGAGTTCGTCAACCGCGATCCCGCAGCGGCGGTCAAGGAACTCAACCGGCGAATCGACGTCGCGACTGTCCGCGCGCAGAAGGTAGGATCGGCAGACAAAACACCCGACACGCCGCACCCTGCTGC
>JAMCRM010000150.1 GCA_023380575.1 Acidobacteriota bacterium
GCGTCGCAACGCGCTGGAGTTCCTCTCCGAGTCCGTGCGGCGGCGCCGGGCGGGTCAGCCGGCTCTTTCCCTCCTTCAGTAGAGGGGGCTGAACGGTTACGTTAAGTCTTGCGGCCGGCTTTCCTGGCCGGGGCCTCGCGCACGGGAAACTCCTTCGACTCCGTATGGGCGGCATCCATGATGCGGGCGATTTTAGCCGCCACATCCGGATGCTGCGCTGCGACGTCGCGGCGCTCGGAGAGGTCGGAAGAAAGTGCATACAGTTCCACCGCGCCCTTCCGGCCATGGCGTACGCCTTTCCAATCGCCCATGCGAACGGCCTGATCGAAGCCGTGGTCGCGGGACTCCCAGTAGAGATACTCGTGCTGGGGCTGGCGCCCGCCCAGCAGCGTGGGGACGATCGAAATGCCGTCCAGGCCAGCGGGGCACGGCACCCCCGCGAGTTCCGCGGCGGTCGGGAGGACATCCCAGAACGCCCACGGTTGTTTGCTTACCTGGCCTGCCCTCACGCGGGCCGGCCAGCGCGCGATCGACGGCACCCTGATGCCCCCTTCGTACACGTCGCGCTTGATGCCGCGCAGCGGGCCGGCGCTTTCGAAGAAGCCGGGGTTGTGGCCGCCTTCCTTGTGCGGGCCGTTGTCGCTGGTGAAAATGATGAGGGTGTTCTCATCCTGGCCACTCTTCTTGAGCTGCTCCACGATGCGGCCCACGTCCCTGTCCATCCTGGTGATCATGGCGGCGAAATTCTTTTCCACCTGCGGCCACGACTTGCCGGAATACGGCTCGTCGCTGGGCACCTGCTGGCCGTTGCCGGTATCGCGCCCCATTTCGTTGTTGGTGTGCGGGATGGTGTAGCAGACATGCAGGAAGAATGGCGTTGTTCCGCTGTTGCGCTGGATGAAGGACAACGCGTGCTCGGTGAACTTGTCCGGCGCATAATCCTTCTTCTGTGTGCCCATGTTGCCGCGCTGGAGCAGGGCGGTTTCGCCTTCCAGCAGGAGTTCCGGGTAGTAATTGTGTGCGTGCGTCTGGTTGAAAAACCCAAACCACTCGTCGAACCCCTTTCGGGTGGGGTATCCGGTAGAGCCGAGTTCTCCGAGCGACCACTTTCCGAACAGGCCGGTGCGGTATCCCGCTTGCTTGAGGACTTCGGCGACGGTGATGTCCTGCGGCCGAAGCGGCAGGTTGGGGGACCGGTTGGCGCGTGTGCGGGCGTGACCAGTGTGCAGCCCGGTGATCAAGGAGCAGCGCGAAGGCGCGCACACCGCCGCTCCCGCGTAGCCATCGGTGAAGCGGATGCCTTCCGCGGCCAGGCGATCAATATTGGGCGTTCGAATCTGCTGCTGCCCGTAGCAGCCGATATCACCGTACCCCAGGTCGTCGGCCAGGATGAATACGATATTCGGCCTCAGCGGGGCTGCGGCGGCCACCGCCGGTTTCAGCGTCGCGAGCGAGGTCGCGCTGAGAAACTGTCTTCGATTCATCCCCGTATGATAGCGCGCTGATTTTGTATCAATTCCCCCTTTCGTCACGCTCCGATCCGGCATAGTCCGGTGGCGCTGCGCGTACCCCCTGGTGTAAAAAGGCCGGCAAAAAACTCCCAGCTCTCCCATAATTACCGTATCGAAATTGAACAGCGGCGCAGTCACGCATCCGGCACGTGGTTGCCCACCTTCCATTTACCCGGGCAAGGGTGTTTGGAATCTAAAATGCCCAAATCGGGCCAGCCATGAGACACCGCGATGCCAACTGCTGTTACCGCGCGCTCCCACCAGAACGGAAGAGACACTCCACGCACGCCTGCCGGAAACGCCGCAACGTCCGGATCGTCGTTGCCGGTCTGGGCAATTTCCTTCTCGCCGACGACGGCGTGGGAGTGCATGCCGTCAGGGCGTTGCGGAAAAGCGTTGCTCCCGGTTTGATTCCGGTCGAGGTCGGCACGGCGTTGCCGTATGCGCTTCACTTGTTCGAAAGAGCCGACAAGGTGATCGCCGTCGGCGCGGCCCAGGCTGGCGGATTGCCCGGCACGATCTATCGGTTTGCCGCCGACGCAGGCGAATGGGTTCCGGAAGGATCTCTGCGCGAACTGGCCCGCGCGCTGCAATCGTCGAAGAGCGCCCGCCCGGAAACCGTCATCCTCGGCATCGAGCCCGCAGCCACCGGCTACGGCATGGCGCTGTCGCCGGAACTGAAGCGCGCCGTGCCCCGGGTAGTGAAAGAGATCCGTAATCTGGTAGCCTCCTGGATGAGAACCCTCGCGTAAAAGGGGAAACGGGTGCGCATCGCTTCGTTCGCGGACGGCGCGCACCCGCATTTTTCAGCGCTGGGCTTCTGCCGAAACTCTTGCCAAGCACGTGACCTGCAGTGTCACTTACTTCCGCTGTGGGGCGGCTCGCCAGAGCCGCGGCCGGACCGCCGGGTTCGGCCTTGCGGCGCGACCGCCTGCCCTACCGCAGTCAAACGACCGCGCCTGGTTGGGTTTAATGTAAATATCAGATGGCGGGCAAGCGCGCTCGGCTCCTCGGTTGGTGGTATCTCTCGATCGGCGCGGGATTTTTCCTGCTCGGATTGTATTACCTGCTCCTCGGCCAGGCGCTCTGGACGATCCTGCTCCGCTGGGTCATCTCCGCGGGCTTTTTCATGCTGGGCTTTGCCGAACTGCGCTTCGGCCTCAAGCGCAAACAATGATTGTCTACCGCAGCCAGGAGCGGAACGCGAATCCGGCGGAACTGCTGGCGCGGCTGCGCACGGATGACCCCGTCGAACTGCTCATCGATTTCGGCGAGCTGGAATCGGCGGTGGTCGATAGCATTTCCCCCGACTCCGACTCGCATGACGAAATCACATCGCTGTTCCGCGAAGCCGCGCGGCTGACTGGCCATGCATTCCTGCTCGCCACGCGCGGGCAGCGCGCGCCGCTCGAACCCCTCCGCTCCGCACTGGACCGGCTTTCCATGCTGCCGCTCCCGCACTCCGTGCGCATGAGCGTTCCCGAGGGCTACGCGTACTACGGACTCTATCCGGAAACTTATATCGAAGCGGCCGCGCGGTTCCGCGCCGAGGTCGAGCCCCGCGTCGTCGTGGCGATCGGGATCCGGAGCATCGGCACGAGTTTGAGTGCGGTCGTGTGGGCGGCGCTGGAGGCGGCCGGATGCCGCGTACATTCGTTCACCGTGCGCCCGCGCGGGCACCCGTTCGACCGCCAACTCGCCCTCTCGCCTCGACTC
>JAMCRM010000151.1 GCA_023380575.1 Acidobacteriota bacterium
TAGGCCGGGTTTGGCTTTGCCGTTGTCCTGAAAACCGAGGACCGCCGGCATGATCCTGCCGCGCGGGTTGACGGAATAACGCGAAAATCGCCCGCCGCTGATTTCCAGGGCGATGTAATCGGCAAAGGCGGTGCTGCCTGGGTAGGTCACGGAAACGCTTCGATTGGCCGTGAAGAAGCCCGGCTTCAGACGGGCGCCCGGCAGGTAATACGGCAGATAGGCGGCTTGCACGGAAGCATCGGAAAACAGCAGGTCCGAAGGAAACGGCGCGCTGTCCATGGTCGCGCCCATCCGGTTGGCGATGGCGAGCTTCATGTCGAACCATTCCGGGCGAATCGCGACGGTAACGGTTGCCTCCACGCGCCGCGCCGATTGCGGGTCCGGCGTGTAGTGAAGGGTGAGCGTGGATCGGGCGGCGTCCCAGACATAACTGAAAGCGTTCGCGCCGCCGGCGCTGAAATCGCACCCGCCCCGGATAACCGGGGGCGTCCCCTGGAACGAAGCACTCCAGAGGCAGCCATTGCGGGAACCCAGCTCAGTTCATAAGAGGAAGTGAAGAGCCGCAGGGGGCCGGAGGAATCGCCGAATCCGGCCGGCGCCTGCGCCCGGGCACCCAGAGCGAGGCAGAACAGAATCAGGAGAGCAGGTTTCATTGTGGGTGAAGCTATTAGCATAATATAGTCTTGCGATGAGAAAAATCAGCAGAGCGGAGTGGCTGAAGTTGGTGTTCAGCGCTCCCGCGGGCCGTGCGCTGGCAATGCCCGGGAGCACTCTTCAGGTGGATGCCGATGAAATCGCCGGCGAGCTTTACCCGTTCTGGACCACCAGCGTTACCACCACGCAGGATTATTTCGCCGACAAGAGCGCCCATCGCCGTCTCCAGCAATCGCATCCTTTCGCCAAATACATCAACTGCGTGCGTTTCCTCGGCGGCATCGACGAAAAGAAGAACGATTTCTTTTTGGGTGTGGGCCCGGACGGCGAGGCGAAAACGGATTTTTCCGAGGGACTGCGCTGGCTCCACGGCATTCTGGAGTGCGGCTTCACTCCCCGGATCGTGCTCGACAACGTTCCCGCGAAGATGAGCGCGGCGCAACAACTCCATAAATACGGCAACACGCTGCCGCCCAAGAATTTCGACCTCTGGCACTCCTACATCCGGCGGTTTGCGCAGGCGCTGGTGGCCGAATTCGGTTTCGACCAGGTGGCGCGCTGGAGATTTCGCGCCGGCACCGAACCGGACCTCTATCCCGGGCATTGGAGCGGTACCGAAGAGGATTATTACAGGCATTACGACTACACGGTGGACGCCGTGACCGGCGTGATTCCGGAAGCGGATATCGGCCCCGGCAACATTCTGCAGCCGGCGAACCCGCGCTTCCAGTACAAGTACAAGAAGTGGGGTCTCGGGATCATCGACCACTGCGCGGCGGGAAAAAACTACAAGACCGGGAAGACCGGCACGCGGATGTGTTACTTCGCCTGCTCCTGGTACGGGCACGTGGGAGTGCCGAACGACACGTTCGAACCCGCGATCGCGCACATACGGGAGCGACTGCTGCAATATCCGCAATTTGCGCGCGTGCCCGTGGAAGTTCACGAATTCAGCGTGCTGACGGACCGCAACGGGGCCATCACAAACGGCGGCGAAGCCAGCGAGTGGGCGGCATCCTGGATGGCCGAAATCACAGACAAAGTCTACCGGGAAGACGTGGCGCAGGTGTATCAGTGGAGCACGACGACCGGGGGCCTTCCACATCCGCGCACACACGTGCTGGCGTTGCTCGAGAAGATGCAGGGAGGCAGGCGGTTGAAGACGTCCGCCGCCGGTGTGGACGAAGGAACCGGCTGCATCGCGGGCGCCAGGAAGGGCGGCATCGATCTGCTGATTTACCGGCACCATGCGGATCCGGACGAGGAATCGCCCGCAAGCCTCCGCGTGCGCGTTTCCGGGAAAGCCGTCGCCGGCAGGCAATGGCGCGTGGCACAGGCGAACCTCATCGACCGCGAGCACTCCAGCTATGTCCGGACGCTATATCGCGATCTGGAGGAGGCCGGCATCCAGCCGCTCGACAAGCCCGCCAAACAGTTGCCGCTGTTCGGCGTGAACGTGGGGGAACGCTACGGTTCCGCGGGAGCGCGCTTCTTCAATACCCATGTGGACCGCTACCGGCAGGCAGGCGCGCTTTGCCGTCTCGAACCCTCGCCCGGCCTTTCCATGAGCCCTGAAGGGATCTCGCTTCCACTGGATTTGACCGGCCACAGCGTCATCTATCTACGCCTGGAATAGTTCACGCCCGCAGCGACTTCGGCAGACGCAGCAGTTCCGCATCGGTCGAATCGTTCGGCACGGAGCAGCCGGGCGTGAGAATGAAGCGCCTGCCGGTCTCTTTCCGGGCGGCCATCCATTGCTGCTTCAATTCGGCTTCCGAAAGGTTGCGGAAGTGGACCTCGTCGAGGCCGCCCATCAGCACCCCTTTGTAGTCTCTCCGCAGATCCGTGATGCTCACCCCTGTGCCGTAAGAGGAATAGTTGATGGCCGCGGCGGGCCAACCCTCCGCGAAATGCCTGAGGTACACCTTATCGCCGTGCAGGTGGAGGGTGTTCAAAGGCGCGCTGCAGTTCAAGCGCGCGGAGCTGCTCGGGGTACGGGCTATCGAGAACCCGCAACTGGTACCACTGTCCCTCCGGCCGCGGGTAGGGATAGTCGCTCATGACCTTCACAAGGTCTGTGCGAAATTTCCGGTGGAAGGCCAAGGTGGCCTCGGCATGGCGTTCTCCGGGGTCCTTCTCCAGGCCAAAATGATGCCAGAAGGAGAACGGGGGGCGATCCACATCCCTACCCTGCAAGGCGCGGTCCACCCGCGTCCTGGAGCTCATTTTGGATGCGCCGAAAGCGCCGGAAGCCGTCAGGTAGAGCACGTCGCGTCGCGAAAACATGGCTTGATCCCTCGTCTACATCAGCGCCGGCTGCCGGATCTCGATACAACCCTTTCCGGTAGGAAGCACCTTGCCGGGATTCAGGCGGTTCTCACCGTCGAATAGTTCCTTGAGCCTGCGAATAGCCTCCAGGCTGTCCGCACTGAACAGTTTATCCATCAGCTCGCGTTTTTCCAGGCCGACGCCATGCTCGCCGGTAATCGTGCCGCCGGCCTCGATGCAGTGCAGCAGGATTTCCGCCCCGGCGGCGCGCGCCTTATCGAGATCGCCGGGCTTGCGGGCGTCGAACAGGATGATCGGGTGCATGTTGCCGTCGCCGGCATGAAAGATGTTACTGATGGTGAGCCCGTATTTGCGGGCGACTTCGCCGATCAGATGCAGCGTCGGGGCAATCTGGGTGCGCGGCACCACGCCATCCTGCACGTAATAGGTGGGGCTCACGCGGCCCACGGCGCCAAACGCGTTCTTGCGCCCTTTCCAGAGCAACTCGCGCTCCTCGGCCGAACGGGCCACCCGCACCTCGCGCGCGCCCGAGCCGGTACAGGCTTCCCGGATCTGCTCCACCTGCTCCTCGACGGTCTCGCGCAGACCTTCCAGTTCGATGAGCAGCACCGCCGCCGCGTCCAGGGGAAAACCGGCGTGCGTGGCCTCCTCCACCATGCGCAGCATGACGCCGTCGAGCATCTCGACCGCCACCGGCGTGATGGCGCGCGCGGTGATTTCGGTAACGGTGCGGCCGCAATCTTCGTTGGAATCGTAGATGGCCAGAATGGTTTTCACGAATTCGGGCTTGCGCATCAGCCGGACTACCACTTTCGTAATCAGGGCCATGGTGCCTTCCGAACCGGTGAGCAGCCCGGTCAGGTCGTAACCGGGGGAGTCGAGTTCCTTGCCGCCGGTGGTAAAAACGGAGCCATCGGGCAGGACGAGTTCCAGCCCGAGCACATGGTTGGTGGTCACCCCGTAGGCCAAGGTGTGCGGGCCGCCCGCGTTTTCCGACACATTGCCGCCGATGGTGCAGGCCCGCTGGCTGGAGGGGTCGGGCGCGAAGAAGAAACCCTGGTTCTGTACCGCGAACGTGACGTCCAGGTTCACCACACCGGGTTGCACGACGGCGCGCTCGTTCTCCAGATCGATTTCGAGAATACGGTTCATGCGCGAAAAAGCGACGATCACACCGCCGGCCAGCGGAATAGCGCCTCCGCTGAGCCCGGTGCCCGCGCCCCGCCCCACGATCGGGATGCCGTACTCCCGGGTGATGTTCACGATCTCGACCACGTCTCCGGTGGATCGGGGAAACACCACCATCTCCGGCCGGCCCCGATCGACACTGCCGTCGTACTCATACAACATCAGGTCTTCCGGGTGATCGAGATATCCGCGCGGCCCCAGCAGGGGCGCTCAGCTTCTTTTTGGCTTCGGGCGGTAGCATATCTAAAACCCTACACCAAATCGGT
>JAMCRM010000152.1 GCA_023380575.1 Acidobacteriota bacterium
GCCAGGGTTCGAACGGCTTTGCGCCGGAACGCGCCATCGAGACCGCTTTGGCGTCGCTCGATGGCGTGGCACACCCTGGCCGGATTCCGGAATACTGGGACGGCCATGCCGCCGAGCGCATTCTGGCGGTGCTCGAAGAGAAGTTCTGACGGGGGAGAAGCCCTCAGCATTTGAAGAAGCGCGCCACAGCTTCGGCGATTCGCGGGCTGGCGTGGCCGTCGCCGTAAGGATTGTGGGCGCGCGACATGTCCTGGTACGCCTCCGGATCGTCGAGGAGGCGGCCGCACTCGGCTACGATGGTATCCGTCTGGCTGCCCACCAGCCGTGCCGTGCCGGCCTGGACGGCTTCGGGGCGCTCGGTCTTGTTGCGCATTACCAGAACGGGTTTCCCCAACGAAGGCGCTTCCTCCTGGATGCCTCCGGAGTCCGTGAGGACCATCCACGCGCGCGACAGCAGGTCCACAAAAGAGATGTACTCCAACGGTTCCAGCAGCAGCACGTTTTCCCGGCCGCGGAGGTGGCGGTAAACCGGCTCACGCACGTTGGGGTTCGGATGAACGGGGTAGGCGATCTGCACGTCCGGCCGCGCCGCCAACGCGGCCAGGGCCGCGCAGATCTGCTCAAAGCCTTCTCCAAAACTCTCGCGCCGGTGCGCCGTCACCAGAATGAGCTTGCGCGTGGGGTCTACGGCCACGGTGGGCCGCAGCCTCCCGTTCCGCAGTTGCTCGCGCACATGGAACACGGCGTCTATCCCCGGGTTGCCCGTAATGGCGACCGATTCCGGTGCAAGACCTTCGCGCAGTAAGTTCTCCGCGGCCCGACGGGTGGGAGCACAGTGCACGGAGGCCACGCGGCTCACCAGAACCCGGTTCATCTCCTCGGGAAACGGCTGGGCAAGGTCGCCCGTTCGCAACCCCGCCTCCACATGTGCCACCGGTACCCTGCCATAGAATCCCGCCAGGGCTCCGCAAAGCGTGGTTGTGGTGTCTCCCTGTACCATCACCAGGTCAGGCTTCTCCTGTTTAAGCACGGGTTCGAGTGCGGTGAGCATGCGCGCGGTGGACTGGAACAGGCTCTGGCCGGGCAGCATGGCATCCAGGTCGTAGTCGGGCCGAATGCCGAAAACTTCAAGCACCTGGTCCAGCAGGCCGCGATGCTGGGCCGTCACACAGACCCTGGTGGACCATTCCGGGCGATGGCACCTGAAGTGGAGAATTACGGGACTCAGTTTGATCGCCTCCGGCCGGGTCCCGAGAATTAGCAGAATCTTAGGCATTCATGCCTAAGATTAGCGTTTTGCGTGAGGCGTCGCGATGGCTTTTATGGCCTGGCGGGCCTGTTTACCCACGAGCACCACAACTCCGGGGCCGGGACCTCTCAATTCGATGGAGACCCGCCCCTTTTCCAGGAAGACACACTGTGCCCCCTCGAGCAGCTCGGCGATTTTGGAATCGTCGAAAGCTTCGACGCGGCTATCAACCACTCGATATAGCGCCGGTAAATCGCCGGAGCCGAGAGCCCCAGTGCCGCTCCGAGAAGTACCGCGACCCATTCCGGCATGGACCAATTCCAGGCGGTTCTTGCCTGCACGAAAGCGGCCAGTGAGCGTGCCGCGGGCCCTGGCTCTTTCCGGCTGGGCGGGTTGCAGATAATTTGAATTAGACACGACGGTTTCGCCCTAAGAAATGGATTCGATTACCGCCGCATATTCCGCGGCCAGCCGCGGGCGCTCATAGCGGCGAATTGCCTCCCGGTCCGGCGCAAAGCCGTTCGAACCCTGGCAGGCCCGTTGCAGCATGGCCTGGATACCCGCCCTATCCCCCGGTTCCACACACCAGCCCGCCCTCGTTTCGGCAAGTACCCGCTGCACTTCGCCGCGCCGGGGTGAGAGGGCCAGAATCGGCTTGCCCGTCGCCATATACTCGAAGAGTTTGCCGGGCACACTGATATCGTTGGTCATCGTAAGCAGAAGATAGTCCGTTTCCTCCACCATCCGGAGAGCTTCGGACTGCGGCATGAATCCAAGCACGCGGACGGCGCTCTTCCTGCCTTCGAGAATGGCGCGTTCGCCATCCGATACGCGACCGATGAAGCGGGTTTCCACCTGCGTCCGGACCGCTTCCGGCATCTCGTCCAGGGCGTCCAGGTAGTAGCGCGGCGACGCCGTGTTGTAGGCCGTCCCCATGTGCGTGACTACAACTCGATTGCCGCGGTGCGGACGCGGTTTAAAACACGCAAACACCTCCGGATCGTAGCCGTTTGGAACGCATACGAACTTTGCGCCGGGCTCTTCCGGATACCGGTTGCGAATTTCGTTCAGGGATGACGGATTCACAGCCACTACCCGATTTGAAGCCTGTACGATGCCCCTTTCGATGGCTTCGGCGCGGCGCCTGGTATAAGGATCGCTCTGAAACTCGAAATCCTTCAGGTAGAACGATAGCCACTCATCCCGAAAATCGCTCACCAGGGCCACTTCCGGAAAATCTCTTTTCAGCACGCATCCGATCACGAAAGAAGAGAAGGGCGGCGCGGTGATGAGCACCGTACCGATGGCGTGTTCGCGGATGATCTTGCGCGCCGCCCGCAGGGCGAATGGCGTCCAGAGGATTTCCGGTTCAGGGCAGAAAATGCGTTTTGCCAGCCGCACCGCCATGGCACGCGGCGAAAAGCGCCGCTTCCGGGTGGCTTTGCCGCCGCGTGAGAGCGTGCTCCAAAGGCGCTGGCGCAGGCGGAAGGGAATTTCCGGCGCGAATGCCTCGTGCACCGTTATGGCGGGCGGAACATGTTTGAGCAGCCCGGGGTCAGGGGCGGGACCCATGCTGCGGGCTTTTAAAACGTGGACTTCATAGCCGAGATCCGGCAAATACTTTGCCAGGCTCAAGGCGCGTTGCACGGCGATGCCGCCGGCGGGCGGGAACAGATACGCAATGATGAGGAGTTTCTGTCTAACCACGAATCCGCCCTTCCGTCATCAGAGTTTAAGTACCTGAACCTGGTCCGTCTCATGGAGGGCGGTACGGGGCCCCAGGCTGTACAGGTATGCCTCGAGGTCCCGCACCCGCTTAGCCAACTCTTCTATGGCCTGGCCCTCGGGGTCGGGAAGGTTTCCGTGTTCCAATATTCCGTTACCG
>JAMCRM010000153.1 GCA_023380575.1 Acidobacteriota bacterium
CGCCTTCCAGGTGTCCTGGGCGAAGGCGGCGTACTCGGTCCGCCGATAGCCGCGCGTGCCGGTGACATAGGCGTCAACGCCGCTCTGGGGCGCCCCGAGCAGCAGGTCAACCAGGCCGTCCCCGGTGCCCGCTGGCTGCGCCGGATTGGTCGAATAGATGTTGCCCACCGTGAAGATCCCGCGCAAGTTGCTTTCCTGGAACAGGTTGTAGCGGCGCCGCCCCACCTCCCCGCCGAACTTGAACGTGTGCCCGCCATGAATCCAGGTGAAGGCATCATTCCACTGATAATTCTCGCTGACGATCAGGGCAGTCCGGTTGCCGGCATCGCCAAGGCCCTCGTAGCCGGCCACGTTGACGCGACTGAGCCCGCTGGTGAGCACGTCGTCCTTGACGTTAATGCCCGGAATTCCCACTTGAGCGGCCACGTCCTTGCCCCAGTTGAGATGCTGTGTTTCAATGCGCAGGCGCGTGACCCCGGCGCGAAATTCGTTGATCATGTTGGGGGCCACCGTGTGGGTGTAGCTGGCCACGAACTGGTGTAGCGGAAATCGGGACGTGCCGGCGGACGTATTGCCCACGGCCGGCAGGGGCAGGCTGCCGGGCACGACTTGGTCCGTGTTCTGCTGCGAATAACGGAAAAAGGCCTGGTCGCGTGAGCTGAAGTTCTGGTCCACCTTGATATCGATGTTATTGGAGGAAGAAGGCTGTGCCGGGTTGCTGCTGTAGTTGGAGGACAGTCCCGGCAGGTTGGGGTCCGGATAAAGGTTGGCAAGATTCTGGCCAACGCGATCCAATCGCGATTGCGGCACGATGCTGCCAGGGAAGGGGTCGCGGATCTGGCCGCTGCCGGCGGGGTTGGCGCGTGTAGTCAGCGGGTCGTAGACGCGGTTACGGGCGGCGCTGAAATTGCCCTGCTTGAACGCGGGCAAAGGCACGGTTACCAGGTAAGTGAGCGCTTGGTCGCGTCGCACGCCCTCGTAGGACACGAAGAAAAAGGTGCGCTCCCGCGAACGGTTGTAGAACGGCAGTACTACTGGGCCGCCGAGGGTACCGCCGAACTGATTCAGGCGGAAAGGCGCGATCTTTCCCGGCTGATCGAAAAAGTTCTTGGCATCGAGTGCGGAATTGCGCAGGAATTCAAAAGCATTGCCGTGGAGATCGCGGCCGCCGCTCTTATAGCTGACGTTCACCGTACCCCCACCGCCACGCCCGAACTCCGCGCTGGTGACACTGGTCTGAACCCGGAATTCCTGGATCGCATCCACCGACGGGTAGATCAAGATTCCCTGCCCGTTGTGATTTTCGGAGTTGTCAAGCCCGTCCACGAGGAAGTTATTGGCGCGGAAGCCCATGCCGTTGACGGAGTTGGCGGTAGTGCCGCGGATGGCCGTCAGGGCCGGGCTGCCGGCCTGCAACTGCGCCGGCACCACGCCTGCCGCCAGCCCGACGAGCTGGTTGAAATTGCGCGTGTTGAGCGGCAGGTCCTGGACGGCACGCTGGTCGCGCAGGTTGCTCACCGTGGCGCTCTCACTTTCGAGCAGGGGTGCGGTGGCTTTTACCGTCACCTGCTCTTCTATCGCGCCTACGGGCATACTGAGGTCGACCACGGCGCGCTGGCTGAGGGTCAGTTCGATTTTCGTTACGGTACGCCGGAATCCGCGCATCTCGGCAGCGATGCTGTAGGGCCCCGGATGCAGTGGCGGCGAAACGTATTGGCCCAGTGAATTGGAGCTGAGCTTGGTTTCAATTCCGGTGGCTTCGTTGCGGATAGTAACATTGGCGCCGGCGATCACCGCGCCGGATGAATCGGTAAGGGTCCCGGTAATGACACCCGTATCGACTTGACCAAAGAGAGCGAGACTACAGAACAGCAAAAAAGCAATACCCTTCTTCATGGCAGCATATTTTAGCACGTGGCCCCGTGGCATGTTAGAATCGGGATTTATGAGGCGGAGAGAGTTTTTAATTGGGAGCGCGGCGCTCGTGCCGCGGCGCCGGCCCAACGTAGTCTTCGTCATGACCGACGATCACGGCGCCTGGGCTACGGGATGCTACGGCTGCGGAGACATCCGTACCCCCAACCTGGACCGGCTGGCTGCGGAGGGCACGCGATTTACCCGGGCCTTCGCCTGCACGCCGGTGTGCTCCCCGAGCCGCATGAGCTATCTCACAGGTCTCATACCTTCCCAACATGGCGTGCAGGACTATCTTCTGCGTGAAGACGCCGGGCACCGCTTTCTGGAAGGGCACACAACTTATTCGGAAATCCTCGCGCGCCACGGCTATACCCTCGGCATGTGTGGTAAGTGGCACATGGGCGGGGACGCGGAGCCACAAGCGGGGTTCACTTACTGGTGCACGGTGCCAGGGGGAGGCGGCACTTATCGCGATCCGGAGTTCGTTCGTAACGGCGTGCGCGCCAGAGTTACCGGCTACAAAACCGATCTCGTAGGCGATTGCGCGCTCGATTTCATCGAACGCAACAAAGACCGCACTTTCTTTCTTCAAGTGCCGTTCTTCGCCCCGCACACCCCCTACGATTACCAACCGGAGGTCTACCGCCGTCCGTACTATGGCTCGCGCTTCGGCTGCTTCCCGGACTTGCCGCGCAATCCCGCGCAGAACCCCGAACTCAACTCCGCCTGGGGCAAACCGGAAAGCAAGCTGGCGTACTCGGCGCTGGTCACGGGAGTGGACACCAACGTGGGCCGCATCCTCACACGCCTGGAGGAATTGGGGCTGCGCGAGAATACGCTCGTCATTTTCACGGCGGACCAGGGCTGGAGCGCCGGCCACCACGGGGTGTGGGGCAAGGGCAACGGCACAGTGCCGTTCAACATGTATGAGGAAGCCTTGCGAGTACCGCTGATCTGGAATTTTCCGGGGCGGATACGAGGGGGACAGACGATTCCGGCCATGGTTTCGTCCTACGATTTCTTCCCAACTATCCTGGACTATCTGGGGGCGCCGGCGCCCCGCGCCGGCAGCCGTCCCGGACGCAGTTACGCACCGTTTCTCCGCGGCGCGCATCCCCGCTGGCGCGACCGCCTGTATTTCGAATATGCCTATGTGCGCGGGATCCGCACGGAGAACGTGAAGTATATCCAACGAACCGACGGCTGGCCCAGCGAGTTTTACGACCTGGAAGCTGACCCGGCAGAGGCGCGCAACGCGCTGGCGGACCCGGTCTACCGGGAAGAGATCCGGTCGCTCGGCACGGACCTGGATCGCTTCTTCCGTGACCATGGGGCACCGGAGATCGGGCGCTGGCGCTCGACCACCCGCCAGCAGTTGCACGTCTACCCATGCACCGGCCCTTCACAGCAGGGTTGCCGGCCTTTGCCTGAGGTGCATCGCCAGGTAGAACATCACTAGGCCGTTTCACCATCCTTGAAACCACAACGCCGGCTTCTCTGCACGTAGCCGCACCATGCCGCGAAGCGCGGTATCTCCGCACTTCTGTCCCGCTCCGCACTGAGAGGCCTGCCGGGTCTACCAGCGGAAAAATCGGTAGGGGTCGTCCCACTCTTCCGGCACATCCAGGTAGAGGCCGTCCAGCCAGCGCTTCTCATTCTGACCAACCGGTTTGGCGAAGTGCGAGAGCAGCGGCGTCTGACCGGTGGCCCCCATGTTGGCCAGCAAGCGCGCGGTCAGGCATGAAACACGCCGGAACGTCCGCTTGACGTTCATCTTTTCACCGGAGTAGTCGAACTGCCAGGGCACAAGCTGGCATAGGAT
>JAMCRM010000154.1 GCA_023380575.1 Acidobacteriota bacterium
GGTTTTGGCGCCGCGCTCGGCCAGGAAGATCACGCACCCGCCGCCGCCCGCGCCGCAGACCTTGGCGCCGAGCGCCCCGGCGCGGCGCGTTACCGCAACCAGCCGGTCGATGAGGGGAGTGGAAATGCCGGGGGCGTTCTTGCGGCGGTGGGCCCATTCTTCCCGCAGCAGGCGGCCCGCCTCGTTCCAATCGGCTTTTTCGAGCGCCTGCCGCATGTCGGAGGCGATTTCGGCGATGCGCTCGAAATTCTTGAAGACCTTCCGGTCGCCATCGATGTGAGCCTTGGTGACCTCCCAGTTGTTAATGCCGGAGTTGCGCGGCACGCCGGTGTAGGCGAGCACGATACGCTCGTTCAGGTCTGCCAGATCGACGGCGATGGCCTTGCGCGCGATGCCCGCGGGCGAGAGTTCGATGGCGCTGACCCCCCACGTACATGGCCGGGTAGTAGTCCTGGCAGCCGGTGGGCACCTGGATGATCTGCGCCTCGATATTCTGGGAGATTTCGCGGATCTTCTCGATACTGTGGCCCGCCCCGGTAAGGCGGTTCAAGGCGGAGGAGAGCGCGATGATCAGGGTAGAGGAACCGGAGATGCCGGCGCCGGCGGGCGCTTCGGAATCGGTGAGGAGGTCCAGGCCCTTTTCCGGGGCGAAGTAGCGGATGAGGTAAGCCGCCAGCGGCAGGCGGTATTTCTTTGCCGCAGTGAGCGCGGCCAGCGAATCGAAAGTCTCCTCCGCCTGGAGGTCGCGCGAACGGATGGCGATGCGCGCATCCTTGCGGGTTTCGAGCACGCAGCTCGCATACCGGTCCACGGCGAAGTTGACCGTAACGGCCTTGGGGTGAAACAGGTACAGCGGCCAGATGTCGATGGTGCCGCCGGCCAGGTCAACGCGGCAGGGGGCCTTTGCTGATATCTTCATAGTTTGGTTGTGCAACCCGCAGCATCCATTTGTATCGAACGGACGTTGCCGCACGCAACGGGTACTGCGGTCTGCGCATCGTAGAAATAGATGCACCGGAGAACCGTCTTAGGGAGCGCCAGCCTGGCCGGAGTGGCCGGACTGGGCGTGATGGCCTACCACGCCGCCCCAGCTTTTTGGAAACGCTTCAGTGAAGACCTGGGCCGGCCCATTTCGGAGCCGCCCCAACGCCCCAGGCCGAAATCCTGGCCGGATCGCGGCCTGTTCGCCGCCTGGCTAGGGCATGCCACCGTGCTGCTCAAGGTGGATGGCACCACCATCCTGACCGACCCGGTTTTCAGCGACCGCGTAGGCTTGAATTTCGGACCGTTCACCCTGGGACTGAAGCGCCTGGTGGCGCCGGCGCTGCGCGTGCGGGACCTGCCCAAAATCGACCTGGTGCTCGTTTCCCACGCCCATATGGACCATTGGGATATTCCCAGTTTGCGGGCTCTGGAGAGCCGCGGCACCAGCGTCATTGTGGCCTCCAGGACCAGCGACCTGCTGCGCGTCGAGCGCTACCGCGAGGTGCGCGAACTGGGTTGGGGGGAGCGGGCGCAGGCAGGGGCGGTGAGGGTGCGGGCTTTCCAGGTGAACCACTGGGGCGCGCGCATGCGCTCGGATACCTACCGCGGGTATAACGGCTACACCATTGAGGTTGGGCGCTACCGCGTGCTGTTTGCCGGCGATACCGCGGCCACGCGACTCTTCCGCGAAGTGCGCGGAGCCCGCCCCTATGACCTCGCTATCATGCCCGTGGGCGCGTACAACCCGTGGATCCATTATCACTGCACCCCCGAACAGGCCTGGCAGATGGCCTCCGATGCGGGCGCGGATTTCGTGCTTCCCGTTCATCACCAGACCTTCCAGTTGAGCCGCGAACCGCTCCTGGAGCCGATTGAACGCCTGTATCAGGCCGCCGGGAGGCAGCCGGAACGGGTGGCGCTGGAGAGGATCGGGCAGGAATTCGTGAGAAATGCGTAGCGGGCCTGCGATAATAGTCTACGCGTGATCCAAGTAGAGAGCCTGGTCAAGAAATTCGGCGGCTTCACGGCCGTGGACGGGATCTCCTTCTCCGTGCGGCCGGGCGAGATCTTTGCCTTCCTGGGACCGAACGGGGCGGGGAAGACCACCACCATCAAGATGCTCACCACGCTGCTGAAACCGACCAGCGGCAGGATCCACCTGGACGGTCTCGACCCCACCGTAAAGCAGAACGAGGCGCGCGCGCGGTTCGGGATCGTTTTCCAGGACCCCAGCCTCGATAGCGAACTGACCGCCTACGAAAACATGGACATCCACGGCGTGCTCTACCGCGTGCCGCGCAAGGTGCGGGCGGCGCGCATCGAACTCCTGCTCAAAACGTTCGAGCTTTGGGAGCGCCGCAAGGACCTGGTCAAGACGTTCTCCGGGGGCATGCGGCGCCGCTTGGAGATCGCGCGCGGTTTTCTGCATACGCCGAAGATTTTGTTCCTGGATGAGCCCACCCTGGGGCTCGATCCGCAAAGCCGCAACCAGCTCTGGACGCAGGTCAAGCAGTTGAACCAGAGCGAAGGCGTCACGGTGTTTCTCACCACCCACTACATGGATGAGGCGGATCGCGTGGCGCAACGCATCGCCATCATCGATCAGGGCAAGATCGTAGCACAGGGCTCCTCGCAGGAATTGAAGGAGCAGACCGGCAGCGACTCCCTGGAAGGCGCGTTTCTGGCGCTCACCGGCACGTCCATTCGCGACGAGAAGGCCAGCGGCACGGATCAGCTGCGCCAGATGGCGCGCATGTGGAGCGGCCGGCGATGAGCGCCATCTACATCCTCTGGTTGCGCGAACTGAAGCGCTACGTGCGTTCGCGGGCCCAGATCGTGGCCTCGGTGGGCCAGCCCCTGCTCTATTTGCTGGCGCTCGGTTTTGGCCTCGGCCCGGTTTTTCAGAAGGCGGGAAACGGGAGCTATCTGCAGTTCGTGGCGCCCGGTGTGATCGGCATGACGGTGCTCTTCAGCTCCGTCATGTCCGGCCTCGGACTATTGTGGGACCGGCAGTTCGGCTTTCTCAAGGAAACCCTGGTGGCGCCCGTTCCGCGCACCCGCATCATGATCGGCAAGGCGCTGGGCGGGGCAACCGTGGCGGTGCTGCAAGGCCTGCTGGTCCTCGTCGTGTGCCTGGTGGCCGGTTTTCGCCCGGCGGGCGTGGCGGGGATCCCGGTGGCGCTGCTGTTCATGGCGCTGATCGCGATTCTGTTCGCCGCGCTGGGGATCGCCATTGGATCGCAGCTCGAGAACGTGCAGGGCTTTCAGTTGATCATGAACTTTCTGGTCATGCCCATTTTCTTCCTCTCCGGAGCCTTGTTTCCGCTTACGAACCTGCCGAAACTGCTGGACGCCTGCACTCGGGTAGACCCGCTATCCTACGGCATCGACGGCCTGCGGGGAGCCCTGATCGGTGTCACCCACTTCGGCGCGGCGATGGATATCGCGGTCCTGTGCGGGGTGGCGCTGCTGCTGATCGTGCTGGGAAGCCACTTCTTCTCGAAAATTCAGCTCTGATTGCATATACAATCGTGGCATGCCGGTTTCACGCCGTCTGCTAGCCTTATTTGCCGCTACCACGACGCTTTCGATTGCGCTTGCCGCCACGGGCCCCTATCCTCCCACGGCCAATGCCGCTTCCGACCTCGCGCAGGCGCGCGCACGGGCAAAGGGCTCCTCCAAGCTGCTCATGGTGATTTTCGGCGGCAACTGGTGCCCGGACTGCAGGGCGCTTGACGCCAAAATCCACGAGTCGCCCGTGCGCGAGTACGTGGAGCAGCGCTTTGAGGTGGTCAACGTCAATATCGGGCAAATGGACGCCAACCTGGACATCGCCAAGACGCTTGGCGTGAGCCTCCGCAAAGGGGTGCCCACGGCCGCTTTCTTCAGCCCGGATGGCAAGCCGGTGGGAATAACCAACCAGGGGGAACTGGAACCCGCCCGCCAATACAACGCGCAGCAGGTGCTGACATTCCTTCGCCGTGTGGCGGAGCAGCACCTGGTGGAGAAGCCGCGGTAGCGGCGGCCGTACTTGAACGCACCATCCTCCCGTGATAGGATCAGTACAGTTCCGTAAATTCTGAACCGGCACGATTTCACGCTGTCTTGATTCCTCCCTCCGGTGCCCGAAAGCGACTTTCGTGATAAATGACCCCGACTTCCTCATGCTTGCCGTTCTGCTGCTGGTAGTGATCGCGGCCGTCCTGATGCCTCCCGGTCCGGGGACGCCGCTCCAGGAACCGGTCCGGAACCGGTAGCCTCTTTTGGCCCGTAACTGATTCATGGTAAGATGGATACGTTGTTTCCCTTACATGGACTTTCTTGAGGGCCTGAATCCCCAGCAGCGCGAGGCTGTCCGCCATACCGAGGGACCGTTACTGATCCTGGCCGGCGCCGGCAGCGGAAAAACCCGGGTGATCACCCACAGGGTTGCGCACATCATCACCTCGCGGCATGTACCGCCTTCGGCGATCCTGGCCGTCACGTTCACCAACAAGGCAGCCGCGGAAATGCGCGAGCGCGTGGCCAGGCTGCTCGAGGACTACTCTTCCGATTCGGCTCCCACCATCTCCACCTTCCACTCTTTTTGCGTACGGCTGCTGCGGCGGGACGGCGACCCGCTCTCCCAGATTCGCCCGGGCTTCACGCGCCGCTTCAGCATCTACGACGAAGACGACCAGCTTGCCATTATGAAGGCCGCCTACCGCGCCTTGGGGGTGGACGATAAAGAGTTCATGCCTTACCGCGCGGCCCTTTCGCGCATCAGCCAGGCCAAAAATCAGAAGCAGGGTCCCGAGGACTTGCAGAAGCACGCCACGGACCCCAAAACGGCCAAGTTGGCGGTGGTCTTCAGCGAGTACGAGAAGGCCCTGCGCAACGCCAACGCGCTGGATTTCGACGACCTGCTGCTCGAAACCGTGCGCCTGCTATACCATGACGCGCCCACGCGGGAGGCTTGGAACCGCCGACTCAGCTACATCCTCATCGACGAGTACCAGGACACCAACCGCAGCCAGTACGAGCTGATGCGGCTGCTCTCGCAGGCGCATTCCAACGTTTGCGTCGTAGGGGACGAGGACCAGTCCATCTATAGCCGGCGCTCCTCTTCGAGCGCGGCCTCCGATGTCGTGATTGACCGGCTGTGGGGGAATAGACCTTCCTCCATGCCCGCCAGGAAAACGTAGGGAAACTCCAGGCCCTT
>JAMCRM010000155.1:0-1711 GCA_023380575.1 Acidobacteriota bacterium
CACGGGCCCCATCAGGCCCGAAGGCATGGGTTGGGCGCTGCTCAGTCCGGCCATACCCGGGAACTGGTTGATCTTCCCGCCGCGCGCATCAATCGCATTGTAGAGCGTATTGATCACGGTAATCTCCAGCGTGTTCCGGCCGCGCTGCACCAGGCCGGTCACATCGGCCCGATAGGGCCGCAAGATCAGGGTGGGGCCGGGCTTGCCGTTAATCTTCACCTCGGCCACGTCCTTCACGTCGCCCAGGTCCAGCCATAGCCGGCGATTTCCGCCAAGCATCTCAGGCGTCGCTTCGAAACTGGTCTCATACAGGCCGCGGCCGGAGAAGCTCTTCAGCGCATTTATGGATCGCCAGTCGAGCAGCTTCGGAATCTCCAGGTTGCCCGTATCGCCAGCCAGGCCGGCGCCGTGGAACTTCCAGCCACTTCCGCCGATTTCGATGACGGATGCTGCGGATGCGGCCTGGGACGGTGCCGCGGCCGGCTTGTGGCGCACCGCCGCATCAAAGGCCAGCAGGGCCGAGCCGTAGGGCTCGAGGTGCAGGCTCAGCTTGACCTTCTTACCCTGGCGCGTGAATGCGGTAAACGGCTGGATGCCTCCCGTCCAGGCATCCCATTGCTCCGGAGAGCCCGCCGCGGCCACTTCGGCCTGTATCTCCCTGGGCTCCGCATCCGGATTGCGGAAGAAGAACGTGTCGATGGCACCCACGCGCTTTTCGATGAACGGCACCGAAGCGCCGGTAAACCGTAAGTTGGGCTGAGTGGATTTGGAAAGCGCCGCCACCGCCGCTTCGGCCGAAGGCACGCTGCGCATGGCCGCCATCAGTTGTTTTACTTTCGCGGATTTCTCCCCGGCGCCGGCCAGGCCGCTCTCGCCTTGCGGCACACAGCCGATGAACACTATACGCAGCCCTCCTTTTGCGAATGCGGCCAGTTTTTCGGCCAATTCGACGGGGATTTGCGGTTCGTTCTGGAGCACCAGTGCGCTGTACCGGCTGCCGCCGGGAGTGACGAGCCGCCCCTGGGCCACGCGGCTCTTGAGCAGCGCATCGGTGTTGATGTGGTCGAAGTTATAGCCGGCCGCCATCAGGCGCGTGTTGATCTCGGGCTCGGGCTCGGGCGGCTCCACGGCGTCATAGGACAACGCACTACGATAGAGCGCCACGGGAGCGATGTTGACACCCTGCTGTGAGATATACTGCAGGCGCGTGATGTAGGCGTTGATGCGCGGGATGTACGGCCAGAACGGATTGTGCTGGTTCATGTGCGAAGAGAACGGCAGCGGCGAGGAGAAGGGATGCCAGCCGGGCTCCGGGCGGTCCATGTACTCATAGGGAAAGCCGTGATAGATAATCTGGTTGATACCCGCCGTGATCAGTTCGTCCGCATAGCGCTTGATCTTTTCCGGAGTGGTCTGGTAAGCCTTCCCCATCCACACGAAGCTCTCGCTGGAAACAATTTTGTGCCCGTACACGTGCCCCGCCGAGGCCGCCAATTTGAGGAAATCGTAGCGGCCGTTGTTGTACAGGTCCTCGGTCTCGGGAATGTCGGACGCCCCGTAAATGCGCATCACGTCGGCGGGGGCATACGCATTTGCGTCGCGCTGCGTCCATTGCGAGGATGCCGCCTGTATAGCCGCTTGCCCGACGGGTGCGATGCACCGGGAGGAGCGCACGGGCGCCGTCGTCGTGGACCAAGACCGCTGCATCGGC
>JAMCRM010000155.1:1721-9563 GCA_023380575.1 Acidobacteriota bacterium
GCCTGCACGCGGGCGAGCAGCTTGTTTTTGGCGGCCCACTCGTTGAAGGGCTCATAGAATTCTTCGAACATCAGGTCCGATACGGTCTGCCAGTAATCGTGCCGCACGCGATCGCCGATGCCTTCGATGTCATAGATGGGCTTGGAAAGGAATGCCCCGTAGGGGTCCGCGAAGCCGGGCACTTTGAGCACGGGAAGATAGGGCGTGAGGTCGTAGCCGCGGCGCTTCTGAAACTCCTCCAGGAACCGGTCGTTCCAGAACAGGTAGGCATGCACTTCAAGGCTGTCGCAGAAAATGGCTCGCAGCCCGTTGCCGAAGAAGTCGCCCACGTACTGTTTGGCGCTATCGCCCACGCGCTGCGCATGAGCGGCGAAAGCCGCCCGGTTGAGATGGTCGAGCACCAGTTGCGGTCCCGCGCCGGCGCCCCCGATTACCCGCAGGTCCGCCGGGAATTGCTTGAAGGCGAAAACCTGCCATTTGCCGGCGGGGACGTCCCAATCGAGCGTGCCGTCGGGGCGAACCCGGTCCGTCGGGACGAACGCGATCCGTGAGGTTCACCGCCGTACCACGCTCCAGCAGGCCGGTTTTCTTTACGTCTCCTTCGGGATTTACCGACATCTGCTGCTGGCGCGGTCCCACTTCGGCCTCTTCGCCGCGGACCGCGACGACGGCCACCAGCTTGGAGCGCGCCCGCAGCCGCTCCGCCCAACCCTGCGGCAGCACCTCCTCCACGCCGGAGAGTTTCGCCACCATGGCGCCCATCCCCGCGGCCGCTTCCGGCATGGCGACTTTGCCGTGGAATTTCGAGGGGCCCTGGATCACCTGGTGCGCCGAGCGCAGTTCCAGGGACGCCAGTTCCGGCGTAATCGCCTCACCGCCGCCGAACGGCCAGCCGGAGCCGAAGGTGTAATCGAGCCACATTCCGCGGCTGCGGGCCTCCTGGAGTGCAGCGCGCATGTGCGCGAAAAACGCGGCCGTGAGATAGTTATTGACGCGCTTCCGCGCCTCCGCCGGCATCTTCGGGTTGAGGCCGATCACGAACGGCTGGATCTCACCTCCGCCGAAGTTGGCTTCGTCCAGCAGGCGCACCTCGCGCTGCAACTCGGCATCCGTCACGTCGCCGCCGGGCCCCCACCAGCGCACCCTTGGCCGGAAGGCCTTGGGCGGGTTCTGGAAACCCTGGCGGAGTTGAGGGCCGGCCGGCTGGCCGAATAAAGCCGTACAAACGAAGATCATGAAAGCCCAAGATCGCATTTTCCCGAAACCTCCAGCAGATCCTATCACACCCGGAAAGGCTGCCCCATCCCATAGAGCTTCACCGCGTTGTTTTGCAGCAAATCGGCGCCAAGCGCCACCGCGGCGGTCTCCGGGATTTTCAGGTCGAACATCAGCCGCCACAAAGCTTCACTCAATATTTCCCGCGTGAACAAAGATGAGCCGTAGGCCATCTCGATGGTGGTGGAATCGTGCGCGCAGGTGATCTTGTGAGACGGCACATAGGTGAGCCACGTGCCCAGCGCGCGCCGCAGGAATCCGGGGCTCAGCACGGGCTGCCAGCATGTATCGATATACATGTTGGGCTGGTACTTGGCCAGCCAGCCCGCCTCGTCCAGAAACGGCCAGCAGTGGATCATGACTACCTTCATGCGGGGATAGCGTTTCGCGAGGGCTTCGAGCGGCATGGGCGAGGACCTGGTGATGTTGTGCGTGCCCACGTGAATCTGGTGGACCCAGCCGCGGTCGTGCGCCTGCCGGCAGCATTCGTTTACTACCCAGTTCTCAAAGGCGCGCGGAGCCTCGGAGCCGCCGCCGTTCCAGGGGACCTCGGAATCGGCCGCGGGACTGAAATCTAGGTCGCGGCGGTAGGCCTGCAATTGCTTGATGCCAAGCGTACGCCCGGCGGCAGCCAAGTCGCACAACTTGCCGATGAAGCGGCGCCAACTGGCCGCATCGTTCGGCTCGACACCCGTGATCTCGGCCAACCCGGCGCGCCTGCGGGAATCGTGCCGCCAGATTTCGAGCAGCGGATCGATGCGCATCACCGTGCGGGTGAATGCCGCCTCTTCGGCCGCGCCCGCCGCGGAGTCCTTACGCACATAGAACTCGGGGTGAACCGGACGGATCAGTTCGGAAAATCCCGCCTTGCGCATCACCTGGCGATACCAGGAAAAAATGCTCGCATAACCGCGCGTGATAGACTGGTCCAGGCGCGCCGCCGTTTCCGGCGTGAGTTCATCGGCATCCACTCCGTGCGCCCCCGCCATGCCGCGCCGGGTGCATTGCCAGGTGCCCGTAAAGCGCTGCCGGGCGATGGCGGTCCGCACGTCCGGGAGGATCTCCTCGAGCGTGCGCGTTTTCCAGCGGGCCACCTCCGCCTTGTCGCCGGAGGCATGGATGTGGCCGCGCAGGTAGGGCTCGAAGACCAGATCCAGCAGACCCGTCCGGCCATGCGGCACGGCCCCCTGTTCCACATCCCCGCGAAAGCCCTCAGGGGTCATCCCGATCGCATCTATGGAGCCCCAGTGTTCGTGGGAGCAGAAATTGGGAATCTGGGAAAGGTCCGGTCCGGCTGGCGCGGCCCGGGCAGCCAGCGGAAGCGCGGCGAACCCGGCGAAGGTGCGGCGTGTCAGGCGCATATACGCTTACTTCAACCCGGCCTGCGCCAGCATGTCCAATAACTGCCCTTCGGTGCGCATGTCCATGGCCTGCGCTACCAGCTTGCCCTGGCGGTCGTAAAGGAAGGTCTTGGGGATCCCCTGTACCCGGAAGGTCCTCTTCACCTTCCCGCCGGCATCCAGCAGCACCGGGAAAGTATACTTGTTCTGCGCGATGTAGGATTGCACCTTGGCGGCTTCGTCGTCGGTGATGGCGAGGACCACCAGGCCCTGCTCGCCGAACTTTTTATAAAGCGCTTCCAGGTCTGGCATCTCCTTCCGGCAGGGCGGGCACCAGGTGGCCCAGAAGTTCACCAGCACCACCTTGCCGCGCAGTTCCTTGAGCCTCCATTTCGTGCCTTGAAAATCCGTAAGTGTGAAATCCGCCCGTGCCCGGTTGATGTCGTCGGATTCGCATTGCATCAGCGCGATGGAGAAATCCGGCGTGTTCAGACGCACCCGCACGTGCTCATATCGAACCAGCCGCGCCAGTTGCATGAGTTGATCGGAGACCTGTTCCGGGGGCTGCTCCTTGATCGCCTCGGCCAGAGTGACGGCTACATCCTGCAACGTGTCGCGGCCGACATCGCCCTCGGTGGCCAGGTTGGCCAGGTTGGAGGCGAGCCCGAGTTTCTCCGTCGAAGCGGGCAGCTTGCGGATGTCCAGGGCCAGTTCCCGGGTAGCGCGCCCCCGTTCGGTGTCGGGCAATTGCCTCAGCTCGGCGATCTTCTTCGCCGGCCCATTCGGAGTCTGTGCCGGCAAAAGACAAGCCAGCACCAGGGCGGAAAGTCCCGGAAGCGGGAAGCGTAGGGAAACCTGCATAGGACAACGATACCGCAGGTCCGCAGGGCGATTGAAATCCCTTGCAATTCCCCCCGGAGTATCCTAAATTCGAGGTGGCCGGACATGCCCTCCGTAGAAGCCAGTTGGAGCGGCCAATGCCGGGACCAGGCCGCGCAACGGGAACTGACCCGGCAACTCGCTCGCATCGGGCGCATTTCACACCTTTATTTCGATTCACCGCCCCCTTTACAGGCGTATAACGAGCCGGTGGAGGGCCGCATCCTGATGAGCCCGTCCGTGTTTCGAAAGGACACGGCGCCCTCCCATCTTCCCGCTTCGCCCGACGGAGCCTACATCATCCACCGCGTGCGGCTCTATGGTGTCGAATTCCGATTATTCGACCCCCGAAATATCGATTTCCCGAGTCCGGACCGGCTCAGCTTCGTTTTCCTGCGGCATAACGACCCCGTGCTGGACGGCCGCGTCGTAATGGTGGAGCCCAAGCAGGAGTGCAGCCTCTACCGTAGCGAGGACATTCGCGCCGCGGACTGGTACCTGGCGCATCCATCCATTACGCTGCGCTACCTTTTTGAGCGCTGGATCGACCGCCTGATGGCCTGCGTGAAGACATTCTATTTTCCGGAACTGCGCTACTGGCGATATCTGGACGGCCCCTGCGACGCGCTCCTGCGGCAGTTCCGCGGGACGTGCCCCGACGCCGCGTTTGCAGCCCTGGAACGCGAGTTCCACGAAGAACTGCAGGGCTTGCCCAATGCGCCGCCCGCGGCGCCATGGACTATGTAACGGAACCTTTGACAAGCGTCCTCCAAGCGGAGGTTCGTGCGGCATGACTATCGGCAGTGTCTTCCATGAGGCCGCGCAGGCCCTCAAGTTCAACCGGCAGCGCAGCATCCTCACCACCCTCAGCCTGGGCTGGGGCGTGGCCTGTTTCGTGATCCTTTACTCTTACGGCGACGGCTTCCACCTGGCTTTGCAGAAGGCTTTCCGCGCTGTCGGCCAGGACCTGGTCTTGATGTTCAACGGCCAGACCTCATCGCAGGCGGGCGGCGAGCGCGCCGGCCGGCGCATCCGGGTGGAAACCGCCGATGCCGAAGCCATCCGGGATACCGTCCCCATGGTAGCCGCGGTGTCTCCGGAAATCATGTTGTACGATGCCAGGGTGGTGCGCGAGTACCGCAGCCAGAGCCTCACCATACGGGCCGTGCGACCCGTCTACGGCTTCATCCGCAACATGTCCATGAATAGCGGCCGCTGGCTCTCCGCGGACGATGAAGTGCAAAAGAAGCGGGTGGCCGTGATGGGCGCCAAAGCCGCTTCAAAATTGTTCGGCGAAATCCCGCCCGAGGGCGAAGAGATCACCATCAACGGGCTGCGCTTCACCATCATCGGGGTGCTCAAAACGAAGACCCAGATCTCCAACTACAACACGCCGGACAACGAGTGCCTGTTCATTCCCTTCCAGACGGCGTCGCTATACCGCGACACCCGCTACCCGGAATTCATCGTGTGGACGCCCACTAACCCGATTTTCCGCGAGGAAGCCATCCGGCAGGTGCGGACGGTGCTGGCCAAAATGCATAACTTCTCGCCGGGCGACGAACGGGCGGTGCGCATTTTGGCGTTCAACGAGTTCATGCGCATCATCGACACGTTGGGAATAGCCCTGCGTCTGCTGCTCGGGTTTATCGGCACCCTGACCCTGGCCATCGGGGGCATTGGACTTGCCAATATCATGCTGGTTTCGGTGACGCAGCGAACGCGCGAGATCGGCGTGCTCAAGTCCATCGGCGCAACGCGGCACTCCATTCTGGCGCAGTTTCTGCTCGAGGCCATGGCCATCGTGAGTTGCGGCGGAGTACTGGGCGTCGCCACCGGCTACGCGGTCACGGCCATGCTGGGAAGCCTGCCGTTTTTGGGGCCGCTGTTTCAGGACAGCAGCGGAGCGGGCGATATCCACCTGCACATTTCGCGTTTCGCCGTCCTGACGTCCACCATGCTACTGGAAACGGTGGGGCTGGTGGCGGGCCTGCTGCCCGCCCTCAAAGCGGCCCGCATGGACCCCATCGAAGCCCTGCGCTATGAATAGCGGGCGGCCGGGCTGTCAGGCCACCGTTACAGGTTTCGCCGCAACTGCTGCATAAAGTAGCAGTAGTTCTCGTAGGAGATATCGGGCGGCGCGCTGTGATCGAGCATCGGCACAAAGCCGCCATCTTCGATCAGCCAGCGGTTACGCGCGATCTCGGCATCAATCGCGGCTTTCCCCTGGGTAAGGGCGCGCTTGTCCATGCCGGCCCACAGGCGCAGATCGCGACCGTATTTCTTCCGCACCGCCGTAGCATCCATGCCCGCCTGCACCTCCCACGGGTACAGGATGTCGATACCGGCGTCCATCCAGTGCCGGATCAACAGGTTGACATCGCCGTCGCTATCCAGGCAGAAAAAGTGCACGCCGCGGCTGCGCGCGAAATCGATCACCTTGCGGTAGCGCGGCACCATGAACTTCTTCACCAGGTTGGGACCGATCAGCGGGCCGGCCTTGTACGCCATGTCTTCCCAGAACCCGAAAACGTCGATGTCGGTTTCCTCCAGCATCTGCCCGAGCATGCCGATGAGGAAGTCCGCGTCGGCTTCCATCATCTCCTCGACAAATGCCGGATCGTCGTAGAACAACGTGCACAGCCTCTCCACGCCCACCAGGTTGCGGAGAGAGCCGAAGAAGCCGCCCCAGCGGTCCGCCAGCACCACCAGCACGTAGTCACGGTTTTTGTGCTTGCGCAGTTGTTCCCGCCAGTCCGGGCCGATGCGCGCCGTGAGATCCGGCTGCATCCGCTCCTTCCAGAATTTGCGGAAATCCGCGCGCGACTCCACGGGGAAGCGCACGAACTGCGGCATGGAACTGAGCGGGTTGTGCTTGAATTCCCGCATGACGATTCCCTGCGGATCGACGAAGGTTATGTAAGTGTCGTCCTCTTCGATTACCCGGTAGTCAAACGGGGGCGTGGGAAAGAACCAGGAATATTCGAGCACCCACTTATCGCACCCGAAATCGGTCTTCGCCGGGTCATAGCCCTCCGCGCGCCAGAGGTCCTCGGTTTCCGGCCACGTGGGCCACGGAAACTCGTGAAAGGGGGCGCGATCGCGCGCCTGATAGCGCATGGTCGCGTGGAAACGTTCGCGGTCGTTCATGCCAATGCCTGTTTGCAGAATTCGTAACACCTGCGGACTTCCACTACCGTATCGCCGCCATTGTACTCGTATTCGATGTTGGCCGGCATGTTCCACTTCGACTGTTTCAGGAGTTGCAGGGTCTCCTTCACAGGGGTATCGCCTTCGCCGAAAGGCACATTCTGGCCCTGGTTCTTCTTCCGGTCCTTCACGTGGATGCAGACGATGCGGTCGTGGTGCTTGCGGATATAATCTACCGGGTCGTACCCCGCCGCGAAGAAATGCCCGATGTCCAGGTTTACGCCGATGTACCTGGAATAGGCCATGGCCTTCTCGAAGCTCTCCGGCCTGGCGAACTCATTGGGATTCTCGATGTTCGAATGCCCGTGCATTCCCACTACGATCTTGTATTTCTCGGCGAACGGAGCCACCCGCTTGGTCACTGAAACGGTAGCGGAAGACGTAATCACCTTGACGCCCAGCGCCCTGGCGATCCGGAAGCCGCTCTCGATTTCCTTATCGGTATAGTTGTCGCGGAAGGCGTAGCTGGAGGCAAACAATTGGATGCCCGCGTTCTTGAACTTGCGGGCAATCTCCTGGAAATAGCTGTCCGGCGTGGACTCACGCCAGTGCTGCAGTTCCTCCTCGCCGGCCCTGCCGCGCGCCTTCGGCTGGGGCTCCACATGGCCTTGCCACAGTTCGCACTCGCCCAGGCCGATTTCCACCATCGCCTTGATCATGTCGTCCAGGGAGCGGTCCCGGAAACTGTAGGACACCGCGCCCAGTTGCACACCGTTCACCTTGGAATCCACCTTGCCGAACATCGCTCGCGTCCCAAGCGCCGCGAGGGCGGCCTTTCCGAAATCGCGTCTCGAATACATAACCTTTGATTCTAGCGTCCTCTCTCCGAATTTGGAGCCCGATTCTATTCACATTTCCTGCTCCAGACTGACGGGGCCGGCCAGGCCCGATGGCAGCAACCGCGAATCTTTCCGATAAGCCGTCAGATTGGGCTTCGTAAACCGCTTCTCCGGCGGAAGCGCCGCATCGCCAATCATCCGGTTCGTCCACAGGTTCACGACATCGATTTCGAGCACATTGCCCTTGGCACGAATCGCGCCGGTAATGTCCACTCGCCAGGGAGACCACCGACCGGTTTCTATGGGATATCCGGCGCACCATCGGCGATTTGTTTGCGGAACGCTTTTTCGCGCGCTTC
>JAMCRM010000156.1 GCA_023380575.1 Acidobacteriota bacterium
CGGGAGGAAAACTGCGGATGGAAATAGTTTGGCTCCTCAGGTAGGACTCGAACCTACAACCCTTCGGTTAACAGCCGAATGCTCTACCATTGAGCTACTGAGGAGCAATTACTTTCATTATTAAAACAAATCCATTCCCAGCGTGTCAAACAGCTATCCTCTTCTGCCCGGCCGAAATACGGCAGTTGAGAGTTTTGTGGGCTTAGGAAGCCGCCTGAAGTGTCCACGGCTCGAGACACGCCGTCGCTATTTTCGCGGTTTCAATGGACGCGAAAACTCTAACTGCGTGAGAATCGCGTCAACGGCGTATTTCGCCTCAGCCGCCACGGTCGGATCCTTCAACCAATCTTGCGCCAGCACGAGCGATTCTTCCGATGAGTACCTGGCGAGCAACGAGAGAATGGTCTTCTTCTCCTCGGGCGCTTTCGCCAGCGGAATCGCATCGTTCACCAGCCGCACGCTCTCCTGGGTCGTGCGCGGCGCCTGTACGGCCAGTAGTCTCAGGTACCCGCGAAGCGCTAGCACCCGGTGGGTGGGACTCGCAGAATTTTTCGCCATTTCCAGCAAGTCGTTCATCGGAGCTGGATTGGTCCATTCCGTCAACGCCAGAATCGCTTCACGGCAGACCTGCGGTTCGGGGTCCTTGAGAGCCTGCCGCAATACCGGCAGTGTTTCATCCCACGAAGCCTGCCCCATGATGGCCAGCACGGCCGTTCGCGCCTCCGCCGATGCCGCCTTGTTGTAAGCCGACACCACCAGGTCGATCTGCGGCGTGTCCGACCGCCTCATCACGGTGGCCAGCGTGCGCGCGGCGTCGCGCCGATCCGAAGAGCTGCCCTCTTTCAACACCAGTTCCAGCAGCGCGGCCGCCTGGTCCTGCCGTCCCACATTCCGCAGCGCCCGTAAAGCTTCCCGCCGCACTTCGCGGTTCTGCTCGCTTCCGACAATCGAAAGCAGCCTGTCGGCGGAATTCGGAATGGCACGCTCCCCCGTTGCGCGAATCAGCTCCCGGAGAACGGCCCCGCTCGTTTCGCTCATCCCCGCCAGGATCGCGGCATCCGTGTCGGCGCCCCGCAACGTGCTGAGACTCTCGCGAGCGGCCTCCTGCTCCGCTCCCGAGCGCTTTGCCGCAGCCTCCGCCAGCAGCATGAGGTTCGTTTTATCCCCCACTTTGCCCAACGCGGCCAGGGCGGCAATCCGCACCTCGGCGGCTCCCGCGTTCGTCGCCTCCGCGATCGCCGGCCGCGCTGCTTCATCACCCCGCTCGGCCAGCGCCGTTATCACCCGCACCTGCCCGTTTGGCGTGAGTGCGGGGAGTTTGGCCAGCAGTATCCGGGTGACCTCCGCTCCCTCAATGCCGCGCAGGAACCGCACCGCCGCCGCCTGTATGCGTTGTTCTTTTTACGTAAGTTGCCCGGCGAGTATCGGGATCGCGTCGCCGCCCGCGCATTTCGAAATGCCGGACAGGGCAGCCACCCGGATCGCCACCGGCTCCCGCGGCGCTAATAATTCCTTGTACACGCGAAGCGCCGCGCCAGTCTCACCTGAGCCGGCCAGTTTGCCCGCGCCTCTGACATACGCCTCCGTCGCCCGGAGTTGAGGGTTACCGGAAAGCTTGGTCCTTGCTGCCGACAGCGCCTGGAGCGCCTTACCGTCGCCAATTTCGCCCAATGCCGCTATCGCCGCCCCAGCGATCGCCGCATCATTCGAGAACACCAGCCCCTTCAACGCGGGGACGGATGTCCGGTCGCGGCGGTGCCCGAGTGCATTGATGACAGCCACCTTCGCAGCGCCGGAAGACTTCGGCAGTGCTTGCCGGATCGCCTCATCGGCCTTTGCACCCGGAATCCGGGCGAGCGCATACAGCGCCATGTTGGCGGTTTCCGTTTGTCCCAGCATCCCGGCGAGCGCGGGAACGGATGCTTCCGTACCGATCACGCTCAACTGCCGGCAAGCGAAATCCTTTCCGGCCAGCGTCGCCTTCGACCCGAGCATCGCGACGAAGCGCGACTCCACGTCAGCCAGGGCCTTCGGATCCTTTAGTGATGCCCGGATATAGTCGCTTACCTCGTGCAGCGCGTCCCGGTTCTGACCATACTCGAACGCGGAGATTTGCGCCAGAGCCCGGTCCAGGTCGGCCGGGGTCCGCAGGGTTTGGGCCGGAGAGCACAACGCGCCGGCGAGCACGAGAAATACAATTTTGTTCATGATGACCTCCGGGTATTCATCGCGGGAAATTCGGGCGGATCGAGTCTCCACGGGCTGCGCAGCAGCCGCGAAAGCCTGCGGTTCGCCTGCTCGTCGTCTATAAACTCCTCCTTCACCTTCGTTATCTGATCGGGCAGGACGACGTGCACGTGATCGCGGTGTGCGACGTGCAGCAGGCGGTCCGCGAGCGGCAGAAGGCGATCGTGGATGCGAAGTACGGCGACAACGCCTGTTCGATGTACAACGATTTCCGGGAGTTGCTGGCGAGGCCCGATCTGGACGCGGTGGTCATTGCAGTGCCGGAGCACTGGCACCCCCTGATCGGAATCGAAGCCGCCCGGCGCGGCAAGCACATGTATTACGAAAAACCGCTGAGCCTGACGCTGGAGCAGGGCAAGGCGGTCCGCGAGGCCGTTGAGCGGGCCGGCGTGGCGTTTCAATTCGGCACGCAGCAGCGATCTGGACGAGATTACCGGTTCGCGTGCGAACTGGTGAGAAACGGGCGAATCGGCCAGCTTCAGACCATTGCCGTGGGCTCGCCGGGAGCGCCTCCAAAACAGCTTCCGCCCGAAGGGACGGATCCGGTGCCGCCAGGATTCGACTGGAACATGTGGCTCGGACCCGCGCCCTGGACGGAGTACAGCGAGCTGCGGGTGTCAGCGCTGTGGATGCACATTTACGACTACGGCTTGGGCAGCATCGACGGCGCCTACGGCATTCATGATGTAGACATCGCGCAATGGATGAACAACGCGGACAGCACCGGACCATTACATGAATCTTGCGACGGCAATGCAGAAGTACCCACAGTTCCAGAGCGGCCCTGGACCGGCGGTGGTCGCGATCGGAACGGAAGGATGGATTTACGTGAGCCGGCAGGGAGTGGTGACGCATCCGGCTTCGCTCATGAAATCGGTGATCGGACCGAATGATATTCACGTGACCAAGAGCACGGACCATCACCGGAACCTGTTAAACGCGATCCGCACCGGGTCCCGTACGGTTTCGCCGGTGGACGTGGCGGTACGCGATGAAACGGTTTGTCAGATGGGCGACCTGGCGATCCGACTGGGCCGCAAACTTC
>JAMCRM010000157.1:0-1717 GCA_023380575.1 Acidobacteriota bacterium
CGTCACCATGAAATGGAATCTGTTTAACGGCTTTGGCGACAAGTCCCGGGTTTCGGAGGCCGATTTCAGCTTGAACCGCGCCCAAGCCGAGCAGCAGCAGACCGATAGCGCGGTGAAACTGCAGGTGCGCCGGGCCTACGCGAATTTGCGGGCCGCCGAGCAGAGAATCGATGTGGCCAAGGCGACTACGGCCATGGCGGATGAAAGCCTGCGTATCACGCAGAACCGGTATTCGGCGGGTTTGGCCAACGTGACCGATCTTCTCCGGAATGAGACAGCCTTGCTGCAGGCGAGGACCCGGTATTTGGCCGCGGTTTATGATCAGAGAGTGGCCGCGACCATGTTGGAACTGGCAGCCGGCACTCTGGACGAAAGCAAAGTAGGAGCTTAGCAACCATGAGAATTCTTTTACCGCTGACGGCAATACCGCTGATCCTTTTCATACTGGCGCTGGCCGGATGCGAGCAGACCCCGGCCAAAAAGGAGACCGCGGCGGCCCCCGCGCCGGTTCTTGTGCAGGCTGTCCCGGTGGCCGCGGATCAGTGGCCGGCCGGTTATGAAGTTACCGGGACGGTGCGCGCCCGCACCTCCGTTGCGATCTCGGCCAAGGTGATGGGATATGTCCAGGAGGTCCGCGCGCAGGCTGGAGATCATGTCCGCGAAGGCCAGGTGCTAGTGGTGCTGGATTCGCGAGACCTCGAGGCCGGCTATCGCCAGGCGGAGGCCATGGGGCAGGAAGTGCGGGACGCCATTCCGGAAGTGGATAACGCCGTGGCCGCCGCCAAGGCGCAACTCGATCTGGCGAAGGTGACCTTCAGCCGCATGCAGGACCTGTTTTCGAAAAAGTCGATCTCCAGCCAGGAGTACGACGAGGCCACGGCGAAGCTGAAAGCGGCCCAGGCCTCTTATCAAATGGCATTGGCCAAGCGGACCCAGATCAAATCCAAAATCGTGCAGGTCGACCAGGCCCGCCGTGCCGCCGAAATCATGCGCGGCTACGCCGAAATCCACGCACCCTTTAGCGGTGTGATCACCAATAAGACGGTGGAACCCGGCGTCCTGGCCACGCCCGGCGCGCCGATGTTCACTGTCGAACGGGACGGGTCCTTCCGCCTGGAGGCGCCGGTGGAGGAATCCCGGCTGCCTTTCATCCGGGTGGGCCAGCCGGTAACAGTGGCTCTCGACGCGCTGGACAAGACGCTGCCGGCGCGGGTCTCCGAAATCGTACCCGCGGTGGACTCGGCTTCGCGATCCTACATTGTGAAACTGGATCTGCCTGCGATGCCGAATCTGCGCTCCGGCCTTTTCGGACGCGCCATTTTCCCGCTGGGCACGCGCCAGGTGATCACGGTTCCGGCCGCTTCGGTAGTCCAGCGGGGGCAATTGCAGTCCGTGCTGGTGGTCGAGGACGGCGTGGCGCGAACCCGCCTGGTCACCACCGGGCAGAAGTCCAAGAACGACGTGGAAGTGCTTTCCGGGCTCACTCCGGGCGAAAAGGTGATTTCTCCCTTGCCCGAGGGCCTTAGCGACGGCGCGAGGGTGGAGGTCCGGTCGTGAGCGAGAAGCGCCATCTCGGTCCGGCGGGCACATTCGCCCACGCCTGGATCGCCTCCAAATTGACGCCTCTGCTGATCGCGGCATCGCTGCTGATCGGCGCCTTCGCGGTCTGGAAACTGCCGCGCGAGGAGGAGCCGCAAATCATCGTGCCGATGATCGA
>JAMCRM010000157.1:1727-2655 GCA_023380575.1 Acidobacteriota bacterium
AAGGAAGTGGAGCAGCGGGTCACCAGCCCCATGGAAAAACTGCTCTGGGAGATACCGGGCGTGGAGTACATCTATTCGACCTCCAGCCCGGGGATGTCCATGACGATCGTGCGATTCCTGGTGGGGCAGGATGAAGAAAAGTCGATCGTACGGCTGAACCAGAAGCTTGCGGCCAACTACGACCTGATTCCGCCGGGCGCTTCGCAGCCCATCGTGAAACCGCGTTCCATCGATGACGTGCCGATTCTGGCGCTCACGTTATGGAGCAAGCGCTACGGGGATTATGAACTGCGCCGGATCGCGGCGCAGGTGGACGACGCCGTCAAGCAGGTGCCGGATGTTTCGGCCGTTACGTTGATCGGCGGACAGCGCCGCCAAATCCGCGTGGCCCTGGACGAGTCGAAGCTGGCCGCTTACTCGCTGACGCCGCTGCAGGTGGTGGGCGCGCTCGGTTTATCCAACCGGCGCCTGCCCTCGGGACAGTTTTCCAGTTCCAACCAGGAGTTTCTGCTGCAGACCGGGGAGTTCCTGCACAACGCCGGCGACGTGGGCAACGTCGTGGTCGGGGTGGCGAATGGCAGGCCGATTTATGCGCGCAACGTGGCCGAGATCGGCGACGGCGGCGAGGAACCGGCGCAATACGTCCGCTACGCCTCGGGCAATAATTTTTATCCGGCGGTGACTATCGCGATTGCCAAGCGCAAGGGCACGAATGCGGTGGATGTCTCCGACCGCGTGCTCCGCCGCCTGGAGCCGCTCAAGGGCACGGTCATCCCCTCGGACGTGACCATGTCCATCACGAGGAACTACGGCGAGACCGCGGCCGAGAAATCGAATGAGTTGCTTTTCCACATGCTGATTGCGGTGGTCTCAGTGAGCCTGCTGATCGGGATCACGCTGGGCATGCGCGAATCGCTCATCGTGTTTA